>JAQBWJ010000613.1 GCA_027625215.1 Candidatus Poribacteria bacterium | reverse complement strand
ATTGAGGTGGGGGTTCTCCTTACCAAAGATTCAGCCTGACAGACCACTAGGAAGGGGGCGGCGCAACCTCACGCGCGAACCCCCTTCAAGCGCCATCGACCCGCCGCGCAAACGTTTCCAGTCTTGCGCCGACCCCAACCGTCGGTCTAATCTCGTCCCCACCACCTCACGACGAAATGGAGACGGCGAATGGCAACGATGCGAACGGTGCGCGGCGACATCACCACAGAACAGTTCGGGCGCGCGCTCGTTCACGAACACGTCCTCGTCGATTTCATCGGCGCCGACAAGACGGGCTACCACCGTTGGGACAAAGACGCCGTGTTCGCCAAGATGCTGCCCTACCTCCAAGAGGTGAAGGCGCGCAACTTCGATTCGTTCGTGGACTGCACCCCCGCCTACATCGGCAGAGACCCGATCCTGCTGCGACGACTCTCCGAAGCCGTCGATCTCCACATACTGACGACGACGGGCTACTACAAAGAGCCGTACCTCCCCCCGCACGCCTTCACCATGACCGCCGACGAACTCGCCGACGTGTGGACGAACGAGGCGGAAAACGGCATCGAGGACACGGGCATCTATCCTGGCTTCATCAAGATCGCCGTCAATCCCGGCAGTTTGATCCCGATCCAGCAGAAGGTCGTCCGGGCGGCGGGCAAGACGCATCTGCGGACGGGACTCGCCGTTGTCGTGCATACGGGCAAGGGCGTCGCGGCGAAGGAGACGCTCGCGTTGCTGATGGACGAAGGCGTCGAGCCCGACCGCTACGTCTTCGTCCACGCGGACAGCGAGGCGGACCGCACCTTCTTCGGCGACATCGCCCGCGCGGGCGGTTGGGTCGAGTTCGACGGTGTCGGTTGGCGTCCCATCGAGTTTCACGTCGAACTTTTGAAATGGGCTTACGAACAGCAGATCGGCGACCGCATCCTCCTGTCGATGGATCACGGCTGGTACGAACCCGACAAGCCCGACGGCGAGAACATCAAGGGCTTCACGTCGCTGTCGGACGAACTGATCCCCGCCGCCGTGAAAGCGGGCATCCCGCGCGAGTGGCTCGAATCGCTGCTGACGACGAACGCGCAACTCGCCTTTTCGATCCGCAAGTAGTCCCCGTGCACGGAAAAAAGCGCCCCCTCGCGCGTCAAACTTGAATCGCGGCAGACGCTTTTTTATGACTCGTTACGCTCGCCAACGTCGAGTTACTTCGTCACCGTCACCGTCACCGTTTGCGGGTGAACCGAGATCACGCCCGTAAAGGCGCCGATCACCGCGTCGATGAGGGTCGTTTGCGTTTCGACGGTGTAGTTCGCCGCGTCGCCCGCCATCGCTTTGGAATCGACCTCGTTGAGCGGGATCAACCCGAACAGGACGTACCATTGGCGCGTCGAGGTCACGTCGTTGCCCTGCGCGCCGTCGCCGACGACGTGCGTGTGCGTCCAGCAGCCGGACAGGGTGACGACAAGCACCAACAACGCCGAGAATGCGGCAATCCGCTTCATTTCTTTCATCCTCCTCGAAAAAAGAACCATGACGACCGCGTTTCGATGAACGCGCCCAAAGAGTAAGGTAAACACCGCATCGGCGCAATCGTTGTATAATGGACGTAGGAGAGCCGCGTTGAATTGACCGAGCGCGAGCCGTTGCGGTACACACTCATTAGGCAACGTCGATTCAACGAAACCCCCCTATCAATCCAACCAGATGAGGAATCACGCACATGCGAACGGCAATCACCTCCGTAGCGACATCCCTGATTCTCGCGGCGACGATCACCGCGAACGCCGCCGTCCCCAAGATCGGCGAGACGGTGGACGACTTCGTGTTGATCGACGTGCGCGAAAACGCCCCCGTCTCGCTGACGGAGTTCGACAAGGCGAAGGCGGTCGTCGTCATGTTCATTTCGACGGAATGCCCCGTCTCGAACGCCTACAACGAGCGCATGGTGAAACTGCACGAGGACTACAAAGAGAAGGGCATCCAGATCGTTGCGTTGAACTCGAACATGTTGGAAAACGGCGCTGCCATCGTCGAGCACTCCAACAAGCACAAGTTCGAGTTTCCCGTGCTGAAAGACCCCGACAACAAAATCGCCGACCGATTCGAGGCGAAGGTGACGCCGGAAGTCTACCTGCTCGAAATCAAACGGAGCGGCGGCGACCAACAGTATGTGCTTCGCTATCACGGGGCGATTGACGACTCTCAGGCGGTCAAGGACGTGCAGAACGATTATCTTCGCGCCGCGCTCGACACCTTCCTGTCGGGCAAGAAGATCGCCAAGACCGAGACGAAGGCGCTCGGCTGCACGATCAAGCGCGTCAAGAAAGGCGAGAGCAACGGTGCGACGCCTTAACTTCGCGTTTCTTGCGCTGTTGATACTGGCGGTTGGTTGCGGGAAGTCGGACGACGCGACTTCCCGCCCGTCGTCTGAAACCGCGCCGTCAGCCGTCGAAACAACGGCGTCCGTGCCGATTGTCACGATGGCGACGCTCCATGACGCGCTCTCGGCGGCGAAGGGCGATGTTGTCGTCCTGAACTTCTGGGCGACGTGGTGCGTCCCCTGCGTCGAGGAGATGCCGCAGTTCAAGCGGTTGGTTGAACAGTACGGCGAGCAAGGGCTGAGGGTGATCGCCGTCTCGTTCGATGAGGTGGACGAAATCGACTCGCGCGTCGTTCCCTATATCGAACAAGCCGACTATCCTTTTGAGTACCTCGTGAAAGACAAGATGGCGGGACCCGAATACGAGGCGTTCATCAACTCGGTCGATCCCGAATGGATCGGCAACGTCCCCGCGACGTTCATCTACGACCGCGAGGGCGTGAAACGCGCCGCCGTCCACGAGGAAACGACCTA
>JAQBWJ010000612.1 GCA_027625215.1 Candidatus Poribacteria bacterium | reverse complement strand
CTCGGTTACGGCGTGTTGATCGCGTTGTTCGGCATCGGGTTTCTGTTGTGCTGGTCGCGCGGGGCGTGGATCGGGCTGTTGACGGGGATCGCGTTTCTGCTCGTTCAGCGGTCGGACGCGGACCCCGTCCGCAAGTGGGGGCTGTTTTTCGCCGGATCGTTGTTGTTGGTGACGATGATGGCAATTCCGTCCGTCGCGGGGGTGATTTTCTCGCGGGCGAGCACCGTTTTTTCGACCGATTTCGCCTCGAACCGCACGCGGCTGCTGAGATGGGGGTACGCGCTGCTGATGTTCTCGCAGCACCCGATTCTGGGGGCGGGGTACGGGTCGTTCGCGCTGAAATACGTGAACGAGACATTTCTCGGCGACAACCGCTACTACCAGATGGGCGCGCACAACGAACATCTGCAAATCCTCGCGGAGATGGGCATCATCGGGGGCATCGTCTGGTTGTGGTTGAACGTCGCGTTCTTCCGGTACGGGTTCCGCCTGATGCGACGGTTGCGTCACGACTTCTTTTGGTACTCGATCACGGCGGGACTGTTGGCGGCGCAGGTCGCCAGTTTGACGCAACTCATCGTGTTCAACTACTTCAGCACGGACCGATTCGCGGTGCTGTTTTGGTTTGTGTATGGGGCGGTGCCTGCGATTGGGGTGATCACACAAGATTCGGTCGATGACTCCAATGAGACAACCGTTCGGGAATCTTGACGAATGCCGTATCCGAATCCTGAACTTCAACGACATGCGCGCCGCGAAATGCGCGCCGAGAATATCTCGATTGAAGAAGTGGAATGGGTTTTGTTGCAAGGTGATCGCATCGAGGATTACCCTGATGATCCAAGAGGCGCGTCGTATCTGATGCTTGGTTTTCCCAACGGACGCCCGATCCATGTATGTGCCTCAGACAAAGGGATCGACACCAATCCGTTTACCTTTGTCATCACCGTCTATGAACCGAATCTGTCTAAGAGAGTTTTCGAGGACGACTATCGGACGCGGATCATGAGGAGTTAGCCGATGAGATGTTACGAATGTGGGAAAGCGGATTACGTCCCCGGAACCGCAACGGAAACCTATGAGTCCGATGGCGTTACCACCATTATTATCGACGTTCCCGCGCACGTCTGCCCCAACTGTAGTGACAACTATATGTCGGCAAACGTCATCAAACGACTCGATGTCATCCGCGAAACCGCGATGAAGTCGGGCGCGTTGTTCAGTGTCTACCGCTACGGCGGCGACGCCCCGATCAGCCTTGAGGCGGTCGCGGAACTCATCGCCGTTCCCCACGACTGACATTTCAATCTTCGATAATTGCGATACACAAGGTGAGACAAGAGGCTACAGTTAATGAGCGGCGCGATACAAGAGGCGGTCGTCTGTCACGGCGCGTTCGATTATCGGTGGGAGGACGTGCCCGTTCCGACGGCGGAGCCGGGCGAGGTCGTCATCGAGGTCGGCGCGTGCGGCGTCTGCGCGTCGGACGTGAAGTGCTACACGGGTGCGCCGCTGTTCTGGGGCGACGCCGACCGCGAGGGCTACGTGAAAGGTCCCGTCGTGCCGGGACACGAGTTCATCGGCACGGTCGTTGAACTCGGCGACGGCGCGGGCGAGAAATACGGGTTGAACGTCGGCGACACGGCGATCTCGGAGCAGATCGTCCCCTGCAACGCCTGCCGTTACTGTCTTCGCGGGCAGTACTGGATGTGCCAAGTCCACGACATTTACGGCTTCCGCCGAAACGTGCCGGGCGGCTGGACGCGCTTCATGAAGTTCCCGTCGAACGCCCGCGTCTACAAAGTCCCATCGGAAGTCCCGATGTGGCAGGCGGCATTGATTGAGCCGTTGGCGTGTTCGATTCACGCCGTTGAGCGGGGCGAAATCCAACTGGGCGATACGGTCGTCATCGCGGGGGCGGGGACGCTCGGACTCGGCATGGTGGCGACGGCGCGGCTCAAGAGTCCGGCGCAGTTGGTCGTCCTTGACCTGAGCGACGCGCGGCTGGAAGTCGCCCGCGCGTTGGGGGCGGACATCACGATCAACCCGAAGCGCGAAGACGCCGTGCGGCGCGTCCTCGACCTGACCGACGGCTATGGCTGCGACGTGTACATCGAGGCGACGGGGCATCCCGACGCGGTGAAGCAGGGGTTGATGATGATCCGCAAACTCGGCACGTTCGTCGAGTTCAGCGTGATGCGCGAACCCGTCACCGTCGATTGGACGATCATCGGCGACACGAAGGAGCTCAACATACACGGCTCGCATTTGGGTCCCTACTGCTATCCTATCGCCATCGACATGATCGCCAACGGCAAGATCGACGCTTCGAAGATCGTGACGCATCGACTGCCGCTGCGCGACTATCTCGAAGGCATCGAACTGGTGCGGTCGGGAGCGGACTCGATCAAAGTGCTGTTGGAACCGGAGCGATGATGCGATTGCTGGGCGTCATGACGATGTTGGCGATGGTGAGCGCGACGGCGGTTCAGGCTGAATGGCAGTCGGTGCGCGGCAACCTTCGCCGCGATGGAAACGTCGGCTACGCAGTGAACCCGCCCTACAAACAGGCGTGGATGAAGGAGTTTCCCGGCGAGATCACGACGACGCGCGTCGAGGCGATTGTCGGCGGCGGTTTGGTCTATGTGGGAACGTATCACGGCACGCTGCACGCGCTCGACGCGGCGTCCGGCGCGGAACGGTGGACGTATTCGGCGGGCGCGCCGATCCTCCATTCACCCGCTTATGCGGACGGCGCGGTCTACTTCGGGACGGCGCGCGGCAAGGTGATCGCCCTGAACGCGGACGGTTCCCACCGATGGACGTTCGACGCGGGGCGCGGCGGGGTTGACACGTCTCCC
>JAQBWJ010000611.1 GCA_027625215.1 Candidatus Poribacteria bacterium | reverse complement strand
CCCGACCTTCACGCCCGGCATGAAAATCGTGTTGACGCCCGTTCGGGTGAAATCGCCCATATACGTCTCGGACGCGCCCGTCGGGGGAATTTCCGTTCGTCCGTTGATCTTCTGTGGGGCGTCGCCGTCATCAAACCGCAACGTGCCGCAGACGGTCGCCGCGCCGATATCGGTCGCCTCGCCGAACACGCCGGACATTTCGCAGTAGTGGTAGAGATAAACCTTGTCGAACAGGACGCCGCTGAACTCCGCCCCATGACCGATCACGCAGCGGTTGCCGATGACGCTCTCGCCGACCTCGCAGTAGTCGCTGATGCGGCATCGGTCGCCGATCACGAGCCGCCCCTTGAGCATCGCCCCGTTCGTGATGTCGCAGTTCGCCCCGATGATCGCGTTGTTGGTGACGATCACCCGCTTGCCGATCCGTGTGTTCTTCCCGACGATCAGTTTGCCGCTGATCTCCGCGTCGTCCGATATCTCCGCGCCGTCGCCGATCACCTCCTTGTCGATGCGGGCGCAGAGGTAGTCGCGCATCTTCTCGTTCGCTTCGAGGATATGCCAGGGCTTGTCCAGATCAACCAAGAACTCCGTCGGCTCCATCGCAAACACGTCGCGCCCGTCGTCCAGCATCACTTGGAACGACCCGGCGATCTCCGCTTCGGGCGGCGGCATCCCGCCGACATCGACTCTCGTTGCGAATCCCGGATTGCGTAAGAGGTACGTAAACGCGCTCGGTTTGAGCGCGTACATTCCGCAGAGACGGTGTGATCCGCCGCGCGAGTGCCCTTTGATCTCGCCGCCGAGCCTGCCGTTGTGGAACCCCGCGACGATCCAGTTGGAAGCGTCCTCACGACCAAGCGGCTGAACCAACGCCCCCGCCTCCGCCCCGCTCGCCGCAAACGACTCCGCGAATCGGCGAAACGTCTCCGTCGGAGTGACGATATCGCCGTAGACGATCAGCGTGTCGCCAAACGAGTCGCCCGCGCCAGAGAACGTTTCATGCGCCGCGTACGCCGCCGTCGCCGTGCCGTCGAGTCGCGTCTGCGTGACGAACCGCACGCCGTCGATGTCCGCCGTCGCGCCCTTCACCTGTTGACCATGATGCCCGACGACGACGGCGATCTCCGTCACGCCGATCTCGCGCAGGCTGCGACAGATGCGCCGCACCGCCGCGACGTTTGCGACGGGAAGCGTACACTTTTGGCGGAACTCCCCGTAGGGCCATATTTTGCGTCCCTCGCCCGCCGCGAGGACAATCGCGCGGCGCATCATGGCATCAACCGGATGTGGAGGGATCGCATGGTACGCTCCTCGTTTTTAGAGAGATCGTCAGAGGGGAAAAGTCACTCGCCGAGCAGGTGCAGGATCACGTCGCGCTTTTTGGGTTCGATGCGGTGCTCGAACAGGAAAATGCCCTGCCACGTTCCCAACGCGAGTTCGCCGTCGATGACGGGAACGCTCATCTGCGTTTGCGTCAACGCGGCGCGGATGTGGGCGGGCATGTCGTCGGGACCTTCGTAGGTGTGGCGGTAGAGCGAGTTGTCCTCCGGCACCAACTTCGTGAAGAAGTCGTTCAGGTCGAGCACGACTTCCTTATCGGCGTTCTCCTGAATCGTTAGCGACGCGGAGGTGTGTTGGATGTACATCGTCAGCAGCCCCGTCGTGATCGGCTGGTCTTTCACCCACGCCTTCACGTCGCCACTGATCTCGTACAACCCCTTGCCGGACGTTTCAACCGAAATACCGCTCATCAACTGCCGCATCGGAACGCAATCCCCCTTGAAATATCGGTACAAACACGAACGCCGCAACCCATCATACGGCGGAATGCGGCGACAGGAAAGCGTGTACGGCGATGCGTTGTTGCCCTCGCGTCGCGCTCGAAATGACGCGGGGGGAGTGGGTGACTGGACCAATCATGCTTTGTGCTTCGACTCGATTTCGCTGATGAGCCCGACGCGGCGCACATGCCGACCGCCCTCAAAGTCCGTCTCCAGCCACGCATCCACAATGTCGAGCGCGTACGGGACTGCCGTGAAACGCGCGCCCATCGCCAAGACGTTCGCGTCGTTATGCTTGCGGGAGAGTCGCGCCAACTCCGTGTTCCACGCAAGCCCCGCGCGGACGCCCGGCACCTTGTTCGCCGAGATCGAAATGCCGATGCCTGTCCCGCAGACAACGATGCCCTTCTCGACTTCGCCCTTCGCCACCAAGTTGCCAACCGCCTCCCCGTACGAGGGGTAGTCGGTGGACTCAAGGCTGTGCGTCCCCACATCGGCGACTTCGACGCCTTTGTCTTTCAAGTGCTTCACAATCGCCATTTTCAGTTCATACGCGGCGTGATCGCTTCCGACGGCTATCTTCATTTGTCGCTCCCCAAAACTCAATGGATCCAACGCTTGACGAATCATATCGCTCGATAAAACGCCTTCTCGCAAGATGCGGCACGGCTCGACGGTCGTATCGACAACGGTGGACGGGATGATGCCCGGCATCTCTCCCCCGTCCAGAATCAGCGCGACGCCGTCGCCTAATTGTAGCCCCGCGTCGGCTGCGGAGGTCGCGGGTTGATCGCCGGAACGGTTCGCGCTCGTCACCGCGAGGATGCCGCCGCACGCTCGAATGAACGCCCTCGCGCCGTCGTGATTCGGGACGCGGACGCCGACGGTGCGTCGCCCCCCATTCAGTTCCGACGGGAACGCTTCCGTCAACGGGACAACCAACGTCAACGCGCCGGGAAAGTGTCGCTCCGCCAGACGTATCGCCGCTTCGGACGGATCGTCGCATACGTCCCTCATCCGCTCCGAGTCCGACAACAGTAAGGGAATCGGCTTGTCGTCGTCGCGTCCTTTGATGTCGTA
>JAQBWJ010000610.1 GCA_027625215.1 Candidatus Poribacteria bacterium | reverse complement strand
CGTCCGTCGCGTCGAGGTCGCCGACGTAGAAAATCCACAACGTTCGGGCGAGCGGTTCTTCCGACACGGCGTCGCAGATGGAGGGGAGGTACTTTTGAAGATCGAGAAGTTCACGCGACACCGCCCGCATGTACTTCGCGTCGAGGATGACGCCCAGTTCGAGTTCCTCCCCATCGCGGACTTCGATGAGGAAGTCGGGGCTGTATGGCAACCCGTCGCCGAGCCGATAGAACGGGTCGCCGCGCCTCTGCGCCTCGTCTCGACGGAAGATCAGCGGCGAATAGCGCAACCGCAGCGTCCGCTTTTCCCCCAAATCGAACGTGACGGACGACCGCTCGATGTTCAGCGAGTAGGAGCCGACCTTCGCGGCGCGTTCGTACAACCCGCCGTATTCCGCGACGGGCAACCCGACGCGCTCCTGTAAGTACCGCACCATGTTGAGGTAAATCCAGTACTCGTACAGTTTGTCCGTGCCCTTGACGCGCACCTGGCTCTCGAAGTCAGCTCGGTCGAAGATCGCGCCGTGCGTCCGCATGTAGGCGAGGATCATCCGATACAGCCGCGAATAGATCGGGTGGCGCAGGAATAGGGAGGTCGGGCGCAAATCCATGTGTCCCTCCGGCGCGACGAGGAACGGCAGTTCGTGCAGGTCGCGGCGGATGGAGCGACGCAGTCCGCGCGCGGATTCCGCGATCTCTTCCAACCGCTTGCGACGGGGCGCGTCCTCCTGCTCCCAGATGGACTTCTCGCCGCGCGAGGCGTTGTCGCGCCACCAGCGGTCTTCGTCGATCTGGTCGATCTGCGCGTCCGTCATTTGGGCGATGAAGCCGAGTCGTCCGTACAGCCAGTTCAGGAAACGCCCGATCTGGCGGTTTTCGTGCGTCTCGCGCGACGGGACGCGCTGGCGAACGCTGCACCTGAAAGGTCGGCTCGACGGGTTGCGCGGGTCGATGCCCGCCGCCGCCAAATCCGCGACGGAGCGCTCGTCCAACCCCTCATAGCCCCAGCAGGAGACGCGCTGCCGTTCGATCTTGATGACCAGATGTTCTTCGTCTTGAAGGCGGTAGATGTCGGGGCGGATGCGTTCGAGCATCGCGCGGATCGCCTCGTGCTCCTCCATCCCCGCGAAGTCGGTCGTCACGACGCGCCCGCGCCAGCCGACCTCCATCCGCGCGCCCACCACATCGAGGATCAACGCGCGCGACGTGTTTTCGATTTCCTCGACCATCACCTGATACTGCTCTTCGGTGATTTTCGAGGGCAGGCAGGCGACTTCGATCTCCGTCGTGACCGTTTCGCGTTGGAACTCTCGCACCAGTTGAATCGACACCCAGCCGCGATAGTTCGACAAGTATTTTTGGGACTCCCAGTGGAGTCCGCTGCTGAGGGAAGTCGGGGGGTAGTCCTTCCCGCCGATACGCAGCAGGTAACGCGCCCCGCGTTCCGGCTTGTTGACGACCACCTCGACGGAATCCAACTCGTGGACGGGGAACGGCACTTGCGCGCTGCCGCCTTCCGTGAAGGGGAAGCGCAGCGGCATCGACGCGGGTTTCGCCCCGTCCTCGGACTCGATGTAAAGCAGTATTTCTTCGTTCATCACAAACCATCTGTCATTCTGAATTCAAGACCGCATTGATTCTTGCGTCGTTCAGACAACGTACTAACGGTGTCATTCTGAGGCTCCGTGCCGAAGCCTGTCCTGAGCGAAGCCGAAGGGAAACGTCTCGCCTCAACCGTCGCCGATGTTGAACTTCGGGCGAGAGATCGTCACGTCGCTTCGCTCCTCACGATGACTGGGGTGGTGAGTTGGCAGTGGTTGAACACACAGCAATTAATAGGGGTATTTCATCAGTGGTGATCGCGCTTGTCCGTCGTTAAGGCGTCCTGTTTCGCGTCTTCCAACGATAACGTCTGATCCGCGATCCGTTCGTCCATCTTGTCGAGTCGATGCGTGATACCTCGCAACGCCTCGTGGATTGCGTCGAGTTGCTCACGCGACATTGTTTGGAGTTCCTTCCGCGTGATGTAGGCGGACAGATACCATATCGTGGAACCCGTCACGATCATCGTGAGAATCATCCAGATGATCTGGTTCATTCCGACGCCCTCATTTACTCGGAGTACTCCGGCGGCTTCCGCAGCCAGGGTTGAAACAGTTTGCGCTGTCCGTCATCGTATCGCGCCCACGTTTCCGGCGTGATGTGCGGGCGTTCGTCCATCGTCGCAATGTTCTGCGACATCATCCACGCGGGTCCGTAGCCGACGTGGAGCGTCTTGCGGGTCTGCTCGGAGCGGTTTGTGAAACCGCCGTGCCGCAGGTTTTCGGTGAACAGCACCGCGTCTCCCGCCTTGACGGGCAAGCCGACCATACCCGGCTCCTCGTCGACAGGACAAGTGTACGGCGGTCGGAACAGCGACTTGTGCGTTCCCGGCACGACGCAGAACACGCCCTCGTCCTCGTTCACGTCGTGGACGAAGTAGATGAACCGCACCATCATGCAGTCGATGTGTCCCTCGGTGACGGCGTACTTGTATTTCGTGGCGATGGGTCCGCCCATGTGCGTTCCGGTCGCGTTGCCGGGATAACGGACGCGCAACTCCGAGTTGTTCACGCCGAGCTCGCCGCGCACGATGCCTTTGATGTAGCGCATCGTTTTCTCGTGGTTCGCCAACAGGTCGAACGCCGGGTCGACGTTCCAAAAATCCTCGATCAACAGCGTTTGCCCACGCTCGTAACTGCCGTGAACGAAGTAGCCGCTTTCGTCCGCGTGGTAGTCGGGTCCCCAGAGCGCCTTCTTGCGCGGGGGGAGCGTCAGGTGTTTGCGGGCGTGCGCCTCCAGCGCATCAACGGCGGGCGCGAGGCGGGAGACTTC
>JAQBWJ010000609.1 GCA_027625215.1 Candidatus Poribacteria bacterium | reverse complement strand
TGTTGTCTCGCGTTATACGGGGTCGCTGGAGTGGCTTGTCGCGCTCTCGCGGCGGATGCTGAAACCGGGCGGATGGCTCCTCGCACATAAGTACGACGATGCGGACGAACGCGCCGCGCTGGATCGCGTGACGATTGACTCAACCTACGACTCCGCCGAGTGGTTGCCCGACGCACGCGCCGTCGAACGCCGATGCTTTGCGTACGTGCGACTTGCCACTCGATCCGAACCGTTGCATGATTAGCCCGACGGAATCGATTCGCGAACTGCCGTTCCAACCCTGAGGGCGACGCCTCATGAACCGCCGCCAACCAACCTCGTTCGCAAGCCGCTGGCTGAACAGCCTGTTCAGTCAGATCATTCTCGTTTTGTTATTGGCGTCGCTGGTCCCGGTGCTGTTGGTCGTGTTCTTTCCGGGGATCGGGCTGTACTCGCAGAGCCGCGACACACTTGAGGAAACGGTCGGCGGACACCTTTACGAAGTCGCCAGCGACGTTGTCGGCAGGGCGAACAACGCCGTCGGCGAACGGCTTGACCGGATGGTGGGAGTCGCGCGGTTGCTTCACCCGACCCTCCACGAGATGAACCGACGCGATCCGCAGGAACTGTATCGCTCGTGGCATCAGTCGGGGCAGTCGATCCGGCTGACCGACACGGACCGCGACCAACTGCGCGACCAACTGCCGCAAATGACCGAATTCGTCGTCGCCGACAAACGCGGGCTGGTGATGTCGTCCACCTATTCCGCGCATCCGTTCGATGTCGTTGACGAAACGTGGTGGCAGACGGTCGGCACGGGGCGCGTCTACATCGGGAAGACCTCGTACGATCCGGTGCGGGACGCGGTGCTCGTGCCGCTCGCCGTGCCGATCCGCGAGGGCGATAGCGTTCTAGGCGGACTGTGGGTGACGTTTTCCGTCCCCGAACTCGCCCGATACGTGCGAACGGCGATCTCCGCCGAAGCGCAAACACTGAGTCAACGCGAGACAGTCCTGCTCGGCACCGATCCGACGGATGACGGCGTGTACGTCGTCGCGTCGTCTCAACGCGATTGGGACGTGCTGAACGACGGCGACCGCATCTGGGTCGATGTAGTCGGGCATCCCGACTGGAACTACTCGGCGACGGTCGCGCCGTACGAGGTCGATCTTGGCGTTCTAGGGCGATATTCGATTGTTCAGACGCGCGCCTCCGACCTTGAGAACGAGATCACGAAAACGCTTGTCGAAAAGAACCCGACGATCTCGCCTCCGAAAGTGCGCGTGTCGGTGAAGAAAGCGTTGTTGTTGTTCGCGCGCGCGTCGGAGGAAGCGGTGCGGCGGCATCGCGTCCCGACGGATAGACCGCTGTTCACCGTCGAGGAAGATGGACACGGCACGGAGCGCGTCTACGGGTACGAGCGTCCGACCGCGAACGTCCCGTGGGCGGCGGTCGTCTCACAACCGACGCAGGTCGCGTTCGAGCCCGCTCAGGCGTTGCGAGACCGCGTGATCTCCGTCGTGTTGGTCGTGATGGGCATTTTGGGCGTGACGTCGGTCTTGTTCGCGCGGCGGATGGTGCGCCCGATCCACCAGATTACGGACGCGGCGCAAGCGATCCGTCGAGGCGACTATCAACAGGCAATTCCGATCTCGATGAGGAACGAACTCGGCATCTTGGTCGAAGAGTTCAACGCGATGACGCGCAACGTCCAGGACGCGCTCACCCGACTGACGCGCGAGGAACGCAAACTGACCGCCGTCGTGAACGGGATCGCGGAGGGGATCGTTCACCTCGACCTTGAACGGCGCATCGTTGTCATCAACCCGGCGGCGGAGCGGTTGCTTGGGCTACAAGGCGACCTGTCGCTGAAAGTGGTGGACGATCTGTTGGAGCCGGAGGTCGTCACGAACCTATTCCCCTTCAAAGCGTCGAGCTCGCTGAGTCGCAAACCTCAGACGCGCGAGGCGATGCTGGAGCGGCGCGGGCGCAAGATCGCGTTGAAAGTCGTGTCGAGCCCCGTGTTCTACGCTGACGGCACGCCCATCGGGACGGTGTTCGTGTTGGATGACATCACCCGAGAAAAAGAGATCGAGCAGATGAAATCGGACTTCGTGGCGCTTGTCTCCCACGAATTGCGGACGCCGCTCACGTCGATCTATGGGTATACGCGGCTCATCCTCGATGGAAAAGCGGGCGATATCCCCGACGTGACGCGCGACAAACTCGTGCGGGTGGAACGGCAGGCGCTGCGGCTGTCGCATCTCATCGGCGACCTGCTTGACCTGTCGCGGATCGAATCGGGGCGAATTGAGATGCGGTTCAGTTCGATCAATTTGGTTGAAGTGACGCAGCACCGCATTGAGGAGATTCGTCCGCCCGCCGACGAAAAGAACATAAGCATCTCGCTTGAAGCGGAACCCGGTCTGCCAAGAGCCCGCGCGGACGCGGAGCGGATCGGACAGGTCATCACGAACTTTCTGGGCAACGCGGTCAAGTTCACGCCGGAAAACGGTCAGGTGCGGGTTCGACTGCGACGCGAAGGCAACCTTCTGTCGGTGCAGGTCATCGACAACGGACCCGGTATCCCGATTGACGAACAGCAGAAAATATTCGACAAGTTTCATCAGGTCAGCAACGTGACGACCCGCCAACAGGGTGGCACCGGATTGGGGCTCGCCATCGCCAAGAGCATTGTCGAGGCGCACGGTGGGCGGATTTGGGTGGACAGCGAAATCGGGAAGGGGAGCGACTTCCGGTTCGTCGTTCCGATTGCGGAAGAGTCGCGGACGCTCGGCGCGACGGCTGGGTAGATCAGAACCTTACCGTTAACGCGGCAAGTGGCGATGTGAAGCCTAGACCGGATGTCGGATTCGTAGACGAACGGCGCGGGTTG
>JAQBWJ010000608.1 GCA_027625215.1 Candidatus Poribacteria bacterium | reverse complement strand
GAAAACTGCCGTGGACGTACAATTCCATAGGTCGCAACTTGGGTTAAGATAATAGTTTCCGTGTGAACTTGAGATTCTGTTTGTTCGAGGCGTCCGCGTCTTCCTTGACGGGCGTTTCGAGGACGAGCCATCCGTCGTACCCCGTCGCCTTGATCGCCGCGCCGACCGCCGAGAAATCGACCTCACCCTCGCCGAGATGGTTGCCGCCCGTGTCCTTCATGTGGATTTGCGCGAGTTTGCCCTTCAACGCGCGGATTTCGGTCGGGGAGTCGTACCCTTTGCTCGTCGCGTTGCCCATGTCGTAATAGACGCCGACGGAGTCCAGCCCCACCGCATCGACCAACGCCGCGTGTTCGTCGCCGCTCAACGTCGATTCGATGGCGAGCGACACGCCGTACTTCGCGGCGACCTCGCCAGACTCCTTAAAGCCATCCACCAGCCGCTTGTTGAGGTGCTCGCCGGGTTGAATCATCCCGTTCCCGAAGAACGGCACGAGGATCACCCCCACGCCGAACTGAGGCGCGACGCGCGACAAGCGGTTCAGGTAACGAATCCCCAACTGCCGCTTCTCGTCGTCTTCGAGGAAAAACGTGTAACTCGTGAAGCCGCCCGGCGAGAACGACGACACCGCAACGCCCGATTCATCGCTCAGTTGTTGGATCTGTTCGATGCCCGCCTCGTTCAGCAGCGGGTGGTCGTCCTCCGCGCCGCCGAGACAGAGTTCCAAGCCGTCAAAACCGAGCGCTTTCGCTTTGTTGAATCGCTCCTCGAATGGCACGCGCAACATGCCGTCTCGTATTCCGTACTGCATTTATTGATCCTCTCCGTTTGTGGGGTGCGCGGTGGGCGACCAGCGGGTCGCCTCTACGTTTGCCGCGATCCCGTCAGTTGATGTGGGGTTTCAGGTGTTTTTGGTAGACCTCAACCGCCTGTTCCTCCGTGAACAGCCCCGCCATGTCCATCAACCTGAAGATGCCGACGCGGTGAAGGAAACTGCGCTTATTTGGGTTGTTGGGAAGGAGCAGGTCGTTGTTCTGCTTGCCGCGATACATCGCAATCGTGGCGACGCCGTGTTTGTAGGCGGCGGTGGGCGTCTGGAAGACCCAGTGGGAGAGCGGGATCGTCGGCTCCAGCCACGCGCGGTAGAGCGCGTTGTCGCCGTTCGCCAACGCCTTGAGCGCGTTCTCGGCGACATCCTCGATCATGCTCATACAACCGAGCAGCGCGTGGCTGTAATCGCCGAGCGGATATGACTGACCGTCCGACTTGTACGCGCCGTCGCCGACCGCCTCGCCCGTCCCCTCGATCAGGTTGACGTAGTTGAAATCGTCGCCCGTCTTGATGATCTTGCCGAGTTTCGCCACCTCGCGGCGCAGTTTGATTTCCACCGCCTCATCCAACAGGCTGATCTTCGCGCTCTCGAAGTTCGGCAACGCCATGATCCGGTAGAACGATTCGCCGGGAAAGTAGCCCTTCATCGCCGGATTGAACATTTCACCGAGCCAGTGCGCGAGAAGCGGACCCTCTGCCGCCGCGTCGATGCGCGAGAACACGTCCACGAAATCGGACTCGCTGCGCCCCGCCATGTACGGCGACGGGAACACGGCGACCTTCCCGCCGCGTTTTTGGATGGCAAGCATCTGTTTGATGAAGGCGCTTGCGATCTGGTCGTTCGACGGCGTCTTCGTACCGATTTGGGTCGCAATCTCATCCGTGCCCGCGCCGAAGTACCAGCGGCGACCGTTCGCCTGTTCCGCCGTTTGGTCAAGCAGGTAATCGACGTGGCGTTTGGGGAGGATGTCCCGCTGCGCCGTGTCCATCCCGTCGGCGACGCCGAGTCCGTGATTCCAGATGTGTTCGCGGAGCGTCGCAGTCGTTTTCCAGTCGATGATGTCGAGCCCGAAGTCGGTGGCGCTGCCGGAGTAGTCGGGGTTGAGGACGACGTGCACGGCGGCGTCCACCTCGCGGACGGGTCGCGGGTTGCCGGAGGGCTTCTTCGGCATCGGGAACAGACGCGCGCGCGGAATATAAAACTCTTTCGAGCCCTCGCCGTTGGGCAGCCACAGTTCGTATGTGCTCATTGCGATGTTCCTACGTTGTCGATGAGCGGGGTTGCGGGGTCGGTCGCATGCTTCTTGGGATACCATGACACTACTATAACGACGGGCGCGACTCGACACAACGAGAGGATTCCATGCTGCTGAACCGCTTTTTCAACGAACCGATCTCCACGACCGAAGGGCTCGTGACGCTGGCGATTGTCGCGGCGTCCGTGTTGGTCGGTTGGCTGTTTGAGCGATTCGCCATGCCGAAACTGCTCGATGTCACGCGCGACCCCGCCCACGACTTCGACGGCTTGTTCGTCCGGTCGATACGCGGCGTGACGATCTTCTGGTTCGTGATCGGAGCGTTTCGGTTCGCGGTGATGGGGCTGCCGCTGGCGGAGCATTTTTCGAGCGACCTCGATCAAATCCTGCGCGTGCTGTTGATTCTCACCGTCACCATCGCACTCGCGCGGTTCGTCAGCGGTTCCGTCAAGATATGGGCGACTCGGTTGGAAGGGGCGTTCCCCGCCATCTCGATCTTTGCGAATCTGGCGCAGATCACCGTGCTGCTGATCGGCGGGTTGATGGCGTTGCAGACGTTCGACATCTCCGTCGCGCCGCTGCTGACGGCGTTGGGCGTCGGCGGCATCGCGGTCGCGTTGGCGCTCAGTCCGACGCTGGAGAACTTCATCAGCGGGTTGCAGATCATCATGGCGAAACAGTTGCGGGCAGGCGACTTCATCGAAATGGAGAACGGGCAGCGCGGCTACGTCGACGACATCACATGGCGCACGACGACGATCAAGTCGTTGGGCAACAGCATGATCATCCT
>JAQBWJ010000607.1 GCA_027625215.1 Candidatus Poribacteria bacterium | reverse complement strand
CAACATGGCGATTCCCGCCGCCGTCGCCAACGGGTTCCCTGACAGCGTTCCTGCCTGATAGACGGGTCCCTCCGGCGACACTTGCGAGATGATCGCCGACTTCCCGCCGTACGCTCCGACGGGCAGTCCGCCGCCGACGATCTTCCCCAAACAGGTCATGTCGGGGTCGATGCCGTATCGCTCCTGCGCCCCGCCGTATGCGACGCGGAAGCCTGTCATCACCTCGTCGAAAATCAGGACGACGCCGTGCTTTGCGGTAATCTCACGCAGACGTTGCAGGTAGTCCCCGTGAGGCGCGACCAAGCCCATATTCCCGGCGACCGGCTCCAGGATGATGCACGCCACATCGTCGGGGTTCGCCTTGATGACCGCTTCCACTACATCTGCGTCGTTGAACGGGACGATGACGGTGTGTTGCGCGAACTCTTTCGGCACGCCCGGACTCGTCGGCACACCGAACGTCGTCGCGCCCGACCCTGCCTGAACCAGCAGGTAGTCGCCATGCCCGTGATAACACCCGGCGATTTTAATGATCTTGTCGCGCCCCGTGAACCCCCGCGCGACGCGGATCGCGCTCATCGTCGCCTCCGTGCCGGAGTTGACGAGTCGCACCTTGTCCATCGACGGGTAGGCGTCGAGGATGAGCGCGGCGAGTTCGACTTCAGCCGCCGTGCTCGCGCCGAAACTCGTCCCCCGATGCAGCGCCTTCTCAACCGCCTCCGTCACGGAGGGGTGAGCGTGCCCCAAGATCAACGGACCCCATGAGCCCACGTAGTCAAGATAGGAGTTCCCGTCCACATCATGAAGGCGGGGACCTTCGCCGCGTTCAAAGAAGATCGGTGTCCCACCGACGGCGCGAAACGCCCTTACCGGACTGTTGACCCCGCCCGGGATCAACCGTTGCGCCTCTTCCCAAAGCCGTTTCGATTCGGTCATCTGACGTGCAGCCATGCGTCGCCGAGTCCTCATCCGTTAGGTCGTACTGGTCGAATGATGACGGCTCGCTCCCCCCAAACCTATTGTCAGGGCGAGAGGTCATCCGGTGAAAATCTCATCATGTACATCTTATCACAAGCCGAACGGGAAGCGAATCAGCCTTGTTCACGATTCCGATTCATGGGCGAGGTAATAGGTCAGCCCCTCCAGTTCGATGGAGAGATCGACGTTTCGCAGTCGGACGGGTGGCGCGGCGTTTAGCGGCGCGGGCGCGAAGTTCAGCACGGCGCGGATGCCCGCTTCGATGACGGCATCCAACGCCTTCTGCGCCGCCTCGACGGGAACGGCGAGAATCGCAATCTCAATCTCCGCCGCATTCACGACCCTGAGCAGGTCGCGCATCGCGTAGATGGGGATGCCTTGAGGTGTTTTCGTGCCGACTTTTTTCGGTTCCGCGTCGAACGCGGCGACGATCTGAAAGTTGTGTTCGCCGAACCCGGTGTAGCCGAGCAACGCCGAACCGAGATTCCCGACGCCAATCAACGCGACCCTTCTGGGCACGTTCACGCCTAAAATCTCGTTCAGTTTCTGCCGCAGTTCCGCGATGGGGTAGCCCTTGCCGCGCGTGCCGAACTGTCCAAACCACGTCAGGTCGCGGCGGATTTGCGCGGCGGTGAACGGGGTACGTTCCGCCAGCAGCGAGGAGGACGCCGTGTCCCGCCCCTCCTTCTCCAACACCGCCAACACTCGCGAGTAGATCGACAACCGCTCAACCGTCACGCCCGGCACGCGCTTCGACTCGGGGGATGCGGTCGGATCGCTGTTCACATGTTGCGCCATTCCGAAACTCTATCTTTCGTTACCGCGCTATACCAAAGCCTGTTGAGGGCACATTCGCCCGCACCAATATAGTCTGGAATGGTGACTTAAACAATCGTTTCCGTGAGGGGATGAGCAAGAAACACACGGAACGACGGCTTGACCGCGCGCGAGGTCTCCCCTATCCTGTGCGCCGCACCGACCTCATGGGAACTTCACCCACAAACGCAGTACGTTCGGAGTTCATCGACGATGACCGACAGAGAAAAGTTTCTCTTCGACCTACAAGGCTTCTTGCGCGTTGAAAATTTCCTCACCGCCGAAGAGTTGAAGGCGCTCAACGACGCCGTAGACGCAAACCAACACCGACGGGGCGAGGACGGCAACTCCGCCACCGGCGATTCCAAAGTGCTCAAAGGGCACAAGCGCGGCATGTTTTCCGGTATGCTGACGTGGGAACAACCGCACTGTCAGCCGTTCCGCGACCTCCTTGCCCACAAGAAGGCGATTCCGTACCTGAACACGATGCACGGTCGCGGCTGGAAGATCGACCATTCGCCGTTTCTGCTCACGTCGGACATCGGGACGGAAGGGTTGATCCTGCACGGCTCGACGGCGCGCCATTTCGACGGATCGCAGTACTATACGTACCAAAACGGTCAAATCCGCTGCGGCATGATCGTGATGCAGTACCAACTCCACGACGTAAACGAAGGCGACGGCGGTCTCTGTTGCATACCGGGCAGCCATAAGGCGAACTTCCCGATGACGAAGGGTATCCGCGAGTGGGAGGAAGACCGACAGGTCGTCTACAACATTCCGGGGAAAGCGGGCGATCTCATCATCTTCAACGAAGCGACGATTCACGGAACGCTGCCTTGGACGGCGAAACAGGAGCGGCGGTCGCTGTTGATCCGCTACTCGCCCAAGTACCTGCATTTCGCGGGCGGCTACTACAAGACGGAACTGCCGGAGTGGGTGAGCGAATTGACAGAAGCGCAGCAGGCGACGTTGGAACCGCCGTACATCTACAATCGTCCATTGATCGAGGATGACGGGGTGACGGTGGTGAAACCGCGCCGCGAAGGATAACGGTAGGGTCGTACGTTGGGGCGACCGACGGTCGCC
>JAQBWJ010000606.1 GCA_027625215.1 Candidatus Poribacteria bacterium | reverse complement strand
CCCCGCCGCGCCCGTCACAAGAATCTTCATGGTCGAACTCCCCAATCCAAGAGCCTAGCCGTCACAACGCCTCGCCCCTATGTCGCTTCCGCATTCTATCGACAGACGCGACGCGACGACAATCTATCGATGTACACGCACTTGCTTTCCCAACCGGTTTACGGTTTAATGGAAACGAACCATTCTTATTACGGGGAAGTATTCCGTTTTCCCGCGTCGCGCGAGGCGATTAGACACCTCACGCGGTTAGTTGACCACTGAATTGAACTCATCCCGCACGCCCCGCATCGGGGGCGATACTTTAGGAGGGACACCCTATGTCGTTCGCACGACGACTCACAACGCTCGGCGTGACGCTTGCGATGATTGGCGGCATCGCCCCACTCGCATTCGGCGCGCATCATTTGGTCTGGGAACGCAACGTCAAGGTCGTCAAGAAGTTCTACGACGGTATATTCAAAGGCGACCTGAGCGAACTCGCCGCCTTGGTTGCCGAGGATTTCGTCGATCACGACAAGATGGAAGGGATGCCGGAGGGCGTCGAAGGTCTGATCGCGACGATGACCATGTTCCGCACCGCGTTCCCCGATGGCCGTATCGAAGCGAAGCGGCTCATCGCGGAAGGCGATTACGTTGCCACGTTCGGGGTTGCCGACGGCACGAACACTGGCGAAATGATGGGGATGCCCGCGACCGGCAACAAGGTCAAGATGGTCGTCATCGACATCATGCGCTTGGAAGACGAGAAGGTCGCCGAGGTTTGGACTTCGACGGACGATTTGTCGATGATGATGCAACTCGGCGTGATTCCCGCGATGGGCGCTGTCCCGGACTATGAAGCGATGGCTGAAGCGTTGGCGAAAGACGGGATGGAAGGCGGTTCCGTCGAAGCGAACAAAGCGGTTGCGAAGCGCGTCATGGACGACGTGTGGGCGGGCAACCTCGACGCCATCGGCGAAATCTATGCGGCGGATTACGTCAGCCACAGCATGACGATGCCGGGCATGGACCCGCTCGACGTGCTCCGCATGAACGTGCAGGGGTGGAAGGATTCCTTCTCCGACACGGATCGCGGGAATGTCGTGCTGGTCGGCGCGGGTGATCTCGTCGCGACGCGCTGGTGGGCGTCCGGCACGCACACAGGCGAGTTCATGGGTTCGACCCCGACGAACAAGAAGGTGACGATCAAGGGCAATTCGATCTACCGCATCCACGACGGTAAAATCGTCGAGGAGTGGACGATCGCCGACATGATGGGCTTCATGCAGCAACTGGGTTTGATCCCGGGCATGTGACCGCAACGCGACACTTAAACGATTCCACGACGCGGAGGGCGAGAGAGCAAACGTCTCGCCCTCCGCGTTTTTTTATTTGTAATGTGGGAGGGCGACGCGGCTTGCGTTTCGGGGCGCGGTGTTTTTCAATGAGGGCGACCGCGTATTGATCGCCAACCGGGTCCGATGACGAGAGGGAGATTCACCCCGTGACGTTCGCTCGACGCTCAATCTTGCTGATCGCCCTGACGTGCGTCGTGTCGTCGACATTCGCCCATGAACAGTCGGAGCACAACAAGATCGCCGTGTGGACGTTCTATGAAGTGTTTGCCAAAGGGAATCTCAACGACTTGGACGACATGCTCTCGCCGGAGTTTGTCGATCATGGGCTGCTGGGTCAACCGTCCGACTCGCGCGCGCTCATCAAACAGCGGGCGACGGCGTTGAGACAGGCGTTCACGCGGTTCGGATTCGACGTGCGACGGTTGATTGCGGAAGGCGACCAAGTCGTCGTGTTCTACCTGACGACGGGCAAACATGACCGACCGTTCATGGGCGCAACGGCGACGGGAAACGCCATTTCCGCGCCGGGCATCGCGCTCTGGACGGTCACGCCGACGGAACTCCGCGAGGTGTGGGAACTGAACGACGAGATGACGTTGCGACGACAAATCGGGGCGTTGGCGAACGAGGAGCCGAAGCCCGACACGAAGAAGATGGCGAACTCGATCACCCGCGAGGGGCGTGCCAGCACGCCGATTGACGAGATGAAACAGATCGCGCAATGGGCGGTTGAGGACCGCTGGGCGGGCGGCTTGAACGCGGCTGCGGCGGTGGACGAGATGTACGACGCCAAATACGAAAACCACGCTTTCGGCGGCGCGAAGGACATGCGCGCGGCGTTGCGGGAGCGCTCTCGCCAGTGGCGCGACGGGTTCACGCAGTTGACGTGCGAAGTGATCGACCTCGTCGCGGAGGGCGAGTACGTCGCCGCGCCGTGGACGGTTGTCGGGACGCACTCCGGCGCGTACGGCGGAGTCGCGGCGACGGGCAAGCGCGTCACAATGAGCGGGCATACGATCTACCGCGTGCGACAGTCACGCATCGTCGAGGAGTGGACGGTGACGGACGAGGCGGGGCTGCGGTGGCAACTCGGCGCGTTGTGAACATCGAGGAGCCGTCGAGCGGTTTACGCGATTGAGGATGTTAACCGGAGAATCGAGTCACGGCGCGGGTTTGCCTGAAAACACATGTTAATTCTGGTAAACCCGTGTCAACAGATGTCAACACATGTTAACCGATGTCAACGCATGTAAACGTGATGAGGAGGGTTCGATGCGATACGGGTGGTTGGGGTTTTTGTGCGTCGTTGGGTTGATTCCATTGACTGTTGCGGCGGAGGCGCAGCGGCAGATGGAGAACTTGGGGCGTGGCGTCGTCGCGGTGCGAGAGGCGGATGGGAGCGTCTTCATCGGTTGGCGGTTGCTCGGCACCGACCCCGACGACATCGCCTTCAACCTGTACCGACGCGCGGACGAAGACGGCTGGATCAAGGTGAATGATCGTCCGATTGCCGACCGCACCCACTTCATCGACGGGAATGCCGACTCTAC
>JAQBWJ010000605.1 GCA_027625215.1 Candidatus Poribacteria bacterium | reverse complement strand
CCGCCAACGGCTCGTCGCGCGTGTTGATGATCGCGCGGCTGAACTGCACCCACTGGTACTCTTCAGTCACGATATGGTCGGAGCGTTGGGAGATTTGATACGGGATTTCGTCCGTGACGCGCGTCGCAAAACGCCGCGCCGCGCCGGAGTCCTCATCCCAAAACGCCTCTTCGTGATAACCGACACGCCCTGACCCTGCGTAAATCTGCCGCGTCACGAGGAACGGCATCAGCGCCGGAATGACGACTTTATAGAACGGCACGTCACGGCTGACGCAGTAGTTTTCGTGATAGCCGAACGTCGCGCCCGTCGCGTGGTCGATATTGTTGCGGACGAACGTCGCGTCCTCTCGTAAACCGAGCGCTTCCAACCCCTTCACGACAAGTCGATCCGCCGCTTGCTCGTAGGCGATCACGTCGCGGAACGAGATGCACTCCGGCGAGGCATATTCAACGTGCCCCATGTCGATGTAGAGCCGCCCCCCGTTGAACAGAAAGCCCCCGTTGCCGGGTGGTTCGCCCCAATCGCGGTAGTGCCCGTCGAGGATGCCGACCCGTACGTCCACGAACAGTTTGTTCTTGACGAGCACGGACAACGCTTCCGGCGTGATCTCGGCGGCGAGTTCGTCGTTTTCGATCAAGCACCCGTACTCGATCTCCGTCCCGCAAATCCGCACGTTCATCGGTTGTTGTCCTCATCGGTGGTGAGGGATGGGTTGCGTCGATCAGTCCCGATGCGCCGCGTTGTCCGGGAACAGGTCGTCCAGCGCGCTGAGTTCCTCCGTCGTCAGTTCTCGATATTTCGCGCGCCCCGACCGCGTGCGATCCAACACCGCCGCCTCGAACCGTAAGTCTTCGCGGGCTTCCCGAAACATCTCGGCGATGTCGGCGTCCTTCGGCATAGGTGGTTCGTCGTACTCGGGCTCTTTCGTGGCGACGTAGTAGCCGATACACCACGTACGCGCGGCGGCTTTCAGCGCGTCTTCCAACGAGGTCGATTCCGGCGATTCGTCATCCAACACCTTCAACATCAGTTCTTCCGACGCGGACGTTCCCCCCGCGACACCGTAACGTTTGCGGTGTGTGAAATTGCCGTCGAAGTTCAAGGTGAAGAACTGCGGCTCCGCGCCGTTGGGGGTGAGTTCCACCATCAGCATTTTGGCGATGATCGGCGAGCGGAATACCTCGTCGAACGACGCCTTTACCTGCGGCGCGATGGCGAAGTTCAAAAGCCGTTGCAACGTCACGTCGTCCGCCGAACGGGTGAACCCTTCGGTGTGAGCGAGGTTGATCGCCATCATTCGTAGCCGTTCGACATCCGCCGGGTGTCCCAACGCCGCAAGCGCGAGTCGGTCGTACACCTCGTACACCTTGCGTTGTCCGTGCGGGCAGACGGTAAACAACAGCGCGCCGTTCTCGTACGGCAACCCGATTGCAGGACTCGCTGCGCGCAGGCGCCGTTCGATATATTGCGTGCGGTTCTCAACCGCTTGTAGCCAGCGGTGTGGTTCGTCGTACATCAGGCACCCTCCACCACTTCGGCGTATATCTCGCGTAGCGTCTCCGAATCGACCGTTTCGATGCCGTCGGCGGTGACGCACTTGATTGTCGGCAACATCTCCTGCTGCTCTTTAACTCCGCCCGTCGCCGCATCGTAGTACGCCGCCGATTCGAGCATCCGCAGCGCGAGCCCGACCGCTTCCCGTCGGTTCATCTCGACCAACT
Organism: Candidatus Poribacteria bacterium; assembly: GCA_027625215.1. Taxonomy (GTDB): domain Bacteria; phylum Poribacteria; class WGA-4E; genus JAQBWJ01. The sequence goes on along the minus strand of JAQBWJ010000605.1, from coordinate 1,167 downwards.
TCTTCGTCCAGCGATTCTCGTAATACAACGTGCCGCGAATCCACACACTACCCGATCCGGCGACGGCGAACTCGGTCATTTCGAACTGCGCTCCGAGCACATCATAGAAGTAAATACGTCCCTCATCCGTGATCGTGTCGTACGCCGCGAAGATCGGCATGACGGCGCCGATCCCCTGTAACGCCGCGCCGACGTTCTCCTTGATGAGCCGCGAGAGCGTCCGCAGTTTGCCTTCGAGACTGAGCTCTTGAAGTTGGCTGCGTTTGTAGTAGCGGAACGAGTACTCCAGCACGCGCGCCATCTCGAACGCCATCGCGGGCGAGCCGGAGATGGCGAGCGTCGAGTGGTCGTCAATGTCGATCACTTTGTCGGCGCGGTTGTACATGATCGTCGTGCCCGCCGTCGCTTGGCGGTCGCCTGCGACGAGCACGCCGTCCTTGTACCGCATGGCGAGCACGGTCGTCGCTTCAGTCTGCGCGAGCCGCGACGAGTCCAACTGCCCGCCGAACGACAGCCGATGCCCCCTCGACGACAACAGGCTGAGAAAGTCGCCTTGGAAGTCGGTGGCGGGGGGCATCGTGTCCATTGGTTGTTTATCCACGAATTACCTAACCTACTGTCCGGTGCGTTGGCGGTAGCGTTTGGATTGGTCGCGGTCGACGCGCTTCATCCTATCCAGCAGACGCTTACGGTTCGGCTCTTCGACATCGGGGCGTTTCGGTCCCGAGTCGTCGCCGTCGCCATCATCGCGGCGCGCGGGGTCTGCGGGTCGTTGTCGTCGGTCTTGCATTAGTTCGATTCTGGGTTCGCGTTGCATGGGGTGATCCCTCCTTGCGTTTGCGTGGCGTACCACGGTTCCCCTCTCCCTTGACGGGAGAGGGGTTAGGGGTGAGGGTGGTCAAACTCACTCGTCGATCCCTTCAAGCGCGTTCCATACCGCCGCTTGAACGCCGTCACTCTCGTTGAACACGGTGTTGTTCCAAAACCGCAACACCCGAAAGCCTTCCGCCATTAAATACTCGTCGCGTTGCCGATCGTACGCTTCGCGTTCCGTGTGCTGCCCACCGTCCAGTTCAATCACCAAACGCTTCTCATAACAGACGAAATCGACGGTATAACGATCAATCGGCTGTTGGCGACGAAATTTATAGCCGCTGAACCGTCGAC
>JAQBWJ010000604.1 GCA_027625215.1 Candidatus Poribacteria bacterium | reverse complement strand
CCCGCCGTGCTGACGCCCAGCGTCCCATCGACGGATGCGATGCCCGTCCACGCCTGCGCCGTGAACACGGTCGGCGTCGTTGGGTCTTGCCCGTCACCATCCGTATACAGTGTCCAAAAAGATGCAAGCGTTTCGGTGTCTTCCGCGCCCGTCGCGCCCGCGCCCGTTTCAGTCAGCGTCAGGCTGGAGGAGCCGGTGTCGATCTTCAGCACAACGTCTTGATTCATCACGAGGCGGAAGGTGGCGGTGGAATCGGTGTGATTCACGCTGCCGGAGTCGGTCGTATCCCACGTCTCGATGCCCGTTCCGAGAACGGCGGGCGTTTCCTTGTTCGTAATCAGTTTGACGATGGAACCGACCTTGCCGAAGAAGGTCGTCGCGGCGGTCGAGTCCTCCTGCGCGTACGCGGACGCAACGCTCATCGACAAGAGGAGGGCTAACGCAACGGTGTACCGACGTTTCATCATTAGGACGTGCTACCCATCGTTCAACAACGCGCCCGTCGCGTTTTCGACATTGAGATCAACATGAACATGCCGCAATCGTTCTGCAAGAAGAATGTTATCGCATTTTGAGACATTCGTCACGGACGAAAACGCGGAGACGTTCACAAAAGTTCATTTTGACACGGCGCTTTTTTGCGTCGGGGGGGAGGAGAGTTCGACGCCGTCGTTTTTCGTGGCGCAAAAGTGTAGTCAAAAGAGGCGGTTTTGCGTTACCTATAGACAGTTACCGATATTTTTGGTAGGAGACCCCCCGCCATGAGACTGCGACTCGGCAAACTGCTGCGACAGAAGGAAGTCCGCGAGGGGCGGAAGATCACCCAACAGGAATTGGCGAAGGCGCTCGGCATCTCTCAGCAACAGGTGTCCGTGCTGATGCGCGAGAACAATAAACAGGTGTCGCTCAAACTGCTCGATCTGCTGTCGGACTACTTCGGCGTCACGGCGACGGAACTGTTCGAGGGCGCGAAGGTGGAAGCGCCCAATTTCCCGAACCGCCCGCTCGACGCGAACGATCTCTACATGCTCCCCGTGCTCGGTCACATCAACGCGGGACCGCTGGACGAGGAACATCAGGAGATTCTTGAGTACTATGCGTGGTCGACGAACTTGGGCGCGCGCCCGGACTGCTTCATCCTGAACGTGCAGGGCGATTCGATGGAGGACGTGCACATCCTGCCCGGTTCGCGCGTCGTGATCGACCCGAACATTCAACCCAAAAGCGGCGATATCGTCGCGGCGTTGGTGGACGGCGACAGCGCGTTGAAACGGCTTTACCTCAACGACGGACACGCCGTGCTCGTCTCCGAGAACCGCGAGAAGAACTACCCGCCGATCTTCCTGAACAACAAGGACGAGTCGGTCGTGCAGGGCGTCGTCGTCAGCATCATCCTGACGCCGGAAACGCGGCGCATATAGTCGCGGCTGCGACGCCCCCCGTCGCCGCGCAAAGCAAGTTGACCCCCGCATTGTTGAGAACGCCTCGCCGCTCCAGTGTCGCCCCGAACACGGAGTCGGCGAGGTTCCCGACAACCCCCGCGACCGCGACGCCCCACCAGATGCCCGCAACGCCGAACCACGACCCCGCGATCCCGATGGCGCACGCGGCGATGACGCCCGCCGTCAACCCCGCGACGGTCACGCCGCCGTTTTCACCAATAGATACGGGTTTCCATGAAACGATCAGTCGAGGCGTTCCCCCGACGACCTGCCCGACTTCGCTTGAGAACGTGTCCGAAGTCGCCGCCGCAAGCGATCCCGCGAAACCCGCCGCCAGCATGGGATGGTGTTCGGGGAAAACCGTCGCCCCAACCGCGCAGATCGCCGGGACGAACCCGTTGGCAAGCACATGCCGAACGGTGCGCCTCCCCCTGTTCGATTGTGCGACGCCCTGCGCCGCCTTGACTCGCCGACCCCACTTTGACGCGCCGGAACCGATCACAAAGAACAGCGCCAGCAGCCCGAACCCGCCGATCCCGAACCCGCCGTACGCCGCCGTCCCGACCAACACCCCCGCGACGACGCCTCGCAAATCAAGCGTGCGAAGGGCGTACGCCGTCGCGCCCAACGCGCCGCTCACGGCGAACCCGATCAACCAAGTTGTCATGCGTTTAGAAGGGTTGCGGCGATCCGCGCGTAGAAGGCATCGCGTCCGAACTCGTGGAAGGCGGGCTGCGGGAGCCGTTCCATCAACCCGATGACGGAGTGATGATCGATGGCGACGTACCCGCCGAATTCGCCCCAAAACTGCGACGCGCTCGGCACAACGCCGTCGGACAGTTTGCGCGACAGTTTGATCGGCGCCGCGTCGTCCGGCAGCGCCTTCCCGTCGATGGGGATGATCTTGTCGGGTGGGACGATCCCGTCGTTCGGGTACGGCGGCAGATCGTTGCGCGACCACCACCCCGTCGCCAGAAACGCGCTCAACGAGAACAACGCCACCCCGAACTCCCGCGACTTCGGCGGCTCAATGCCCGTCACGTACGAGAGGTAGCGCACGTCGGGGGCGTCGGTCACTTTTCGGTTGAACCGCCGCATCGCTTTGACGCGCAGTCGTCTCAACGCGCCTCGTCGGTCGCGCAGGCTTGATAAGTACGTCTGCACGCCTTCGACCTCATCCGCCGTCGCCGCCGCGAACGCCTCCACCAATCGGGTAAACTCGCCGCGAAACGTTTCGGGGACGACGCGCTCGATCTTGTCGTGCCGCTTCTCCAAGTAGATCGCCGCGTTGCGGATGCGTTCTTCGGTGCTCCATTTGGAACCAAGTCCCCCCGCGAATCCGAGCAGGTTTTCGAGCCCCAATGCGTCGAAAAAATCGGCGAGGGGCGTGCCGTAGTGCGGCGTCGCCAGTGTGACGACCGCCCTCACCTGCGGACGCAACGCCATCGGCA
>JAQBWJ010000603.1 GCA_027625215.1 Candidatus Poribacteria bacterium | reverse complement strand
CGGATGACGGGACGATCTATCGGGTTGAGTCTACAGGTGGCGCGACGTACTCGCGTCCGTGGCTGGTGAAGTCGGAGGACGGCGGCGCGACGTGGGTGCGCGTGTGGCGTACCCCTTCGTACTCCGACCCCAACTTTATCATTCTTGTAGACCAGAACTTGATCTATGTCGCAGGGAGCGGGGGTGTCTCCTACTCGTGGGATGGAGGCGAACGATGGCGCGAGGTTGATCCCGACACCTCCCCGTGGCGCACCTCCGATCTACTCGCCGATGACGAATACCTGTACGCGGCGTCCGCCGACGGCGTGTTTCGCGCGCGACTCGGTGAAGGCGGTTGGACGGTCTGCAACGACGGGATTTCCGGTCAGTTGTCGATGTACGTCGCCGCCTCATCAAACGGGACGGTACTCGCTCACGTTCATAACGACGGGCATTACCGTTCGGTGAATGACGGAGCCTCGTGGGAACCGCTTGAAATACGCGGCGTTGATCGGCACGACGTTAAGTCCATCTTCGAGTACGACGGCAAGATGTACGCCACCATCAGCCGCTTGTATTACGAAGGGACGTGGGAGCGGTACGACCGATCAACGCTCGAATCGGACGACTCCGGCGAAACTTGGCACACGTTCCATCCAGACTTCGGGCTCCGCGACGTGGTGTCACATCAAGGGGACCTCTTCGGCGCAAGCAGCGAGGGCGTCATCCGTCGAACCAATGGAGTCTGGCAATCAGCCGGACTGGACGGCGACTCCATTCGTTCGCTCACGTCGGACGGAGAATCCCTCTACGCCACCATCGGCGCAATTCCGTTCAGATCGTCCGACGGCGGCGCGTCCTGGGAACGGGTCGGGTTTGGTCCCTTGTCGTCGGGTGCGGTGCACGATCTCGTCTGGGCGGACGGCGCGTTGTATGCCGGGACGGACCACGGTGTCTTGCGTTCGGGCAATCGGGGCGAGTCATGGGTTGAGGACGGGCTGTCGTCCATTGCCGTAAGGACGATCAAACCCGCTCCGGGGATGCTGCTGGCGAGCTCGGAGAAAGGTGTCCATATCCGCGCGACGGATGGGTCGGGGTGGTTGCCGTCGATGGCGGGGATGGGGCGCCTGAGTGTCTACGCGCTGTCGGTCGCGGGAGATCACGCCTACGCAGCCGCGTATCCCGGCGGTATCTACCGAGCGTCGCTTGAGGGTATTTCCCGCGAATTGACCCCGCATGGACGTTCTCTCGACACGCTGGGGATGTTGAAAGATGTGGGTGATTTCAGCGTGTCGGCTCGATTGCTGTCGCCCTTCCCAAGCCCCTCGAACCCGGAGGTGTGGGTCCCGTTTGCGTTAGGGGAATCGTCCGACGCGACGGTCACGATCTACAACCTGCGTGGGGAGGTCGTTCGTCGGCTGGAACTCGGCTGGAAGGCGGCGGGCGTCTACGACACACGCGACTTGGCGGCGTACTGGGACGGACGCAACGAGTTGGGTGAAGCGGTCGCCTCCGGCGCGTACGTCGTTGAACTGCGGACACAAACATCCCGCTCGACGCGGCTCATCACGATTGTCCGATAGCGTCGGCAGCCGTATCGTATCGCTCACATGACCTTTCCAACTAGATCAGGAGACGTTATCACGATGACCGAATCCCAAATCTTCGCCATTCTCAAATCCGTCGCGCTTGATTCCGCCTGGTCGATCCTGAACGGGCTCGGCTTCCCGGACACATTCGTCCAGGGATTGAACGTGCTCTATCCCGGCAAACGGATGGTGGGCAGGGCGATCACGATGAAATATCTGCCGAAGCGCAACGACCTCATGCAGTCGCTGAAACTGAACGAGCGCGGCATGGGCAACAACGTTGGCGCGAAAAACACGACGCCCGGCGACATCCTCGTCATCGACGCCTGCGGCATCGTGGACGGAGGCGCGTTCGGCGATATCCTCGTCGCGGGGTTCAAGGCGAACGGTGGGCAGGGCATGGTGATACACGGCGCGCTGCGCGATCTCGCCGCCATCCGCGAGATGGACGTGCCGGTCTACTACACGGCGGCGCACGCGGCGGGGAGTCGCAGCATCATGTGCGTCGACTTCAACGTGCCGGTGGACTGCGCGGGCGTCACCGTCGCGCCGGGAGACATCCTCTACGGCGACGCGGAGGGCGTGCTGGTCATTCCGGCGCATCTCGCGGAGGAGGTTGCCGTGAAAGCCGCCGCGCTTGATCACAAGGAGAACTTCATTCGGGCGCAGTTGGAATCGGGCGCGGCGAAAATCGAAGAGGCGTACCCGATGAGCGCGAAACTCCAAGAGCAGTACGAGGCGTTTAAGAAGGAGAACCCGCCGCTCGGTTGAGGAGGGACTGTTCGTCTCCTTGACGATTGTCGATGGCGGTACGAATCAACGAGAACGATCCGACCGAATCACCGCCACCCGGAAAGGGGCGAGAAAAAATGGCTTCCTACACGTACAACGGTGTCTTCCCCATCGGCGACACGAAGCCGCTCGACATGCCCGTCGCCGATCTCGACAAGGCGATTGCGTGGTACGACAAGATGATGGGCTTCACAGTGAAGGAGCGGAAGGAATCGCCCGTGCCGACGGTCATCCTGAAACGCGACAAGGTCGAAATCGGGTTGGCGCTCAACGGCGAAGACCCGGAGCAAGCGAGTTGCTACTTCAACGTCTCCAGCACGGACGCCGCGTATGCCGATATGGAAGCGAAGGGTCTGAAACCCGGCAACCGCCGCATCGACGACCACGGCGGCAAAAAGTACGACGTGTTCTTCATCCGCGACGAGGACGGCATCTGTTATTGTCTTGGATCGCAGGTGTAAAGGCTATGAAGCGTTTGGCGGCGGAGGGGCGGTTTCGTTCGGATTCAGGACGCTCAACCCTTCCGCCTTCGCCAC
>JAQBWJ010000602.1 GCA_027625215.1 Candidatus Poribacteria bacterium | reverse complement strand
GTTCTCCGCCGCGTCCTCCACGTATCGATTGAGACGGTCGCGCGCCCGCATCAGGCGCATGTCCACCGTCGCCCGTGTCACGCCAAGCCGTTCCGCGATTTCGCGGGATTTCATGTCTTCCATGTAGCGAAGGACGACGACGATCCGCTGCTCTTCGGTCAGACATCTCAGCGCGTCCTCCACCAACCGCGCGAGGTCTTCCTCGCGCTCGAACCGTTCCTGACCGATCTCCGCGTCGGGCAGTTCGCCCAACTCGGACATGTCCGTCGGCGTCGTCCTGTCGTTCCTGCGCTTACGAACGTAGTCTCGTGCGACGTTCCGAATGATCTTGATCAGCCAGCGGTCGAAGCGCTTGGGATCCCGCATCCCTTTCAGGCTGTTCAACGCGCGGAGGAGTCCTTCCTGCGTCACATCCCAGGCGGCGTCCGTGTCGAGGGTGATCGCGTAGGCAACGGCGCAGAGAGACTCCACATACCTCTCCGCCAACTGCGCAAAGGCATCTCTGTCGCCGTTCTTCGCCTTGAGAGCGAGCCGCCGATCCTCCGTCAACGTTTGGGCACTCCCTTGCTTCACCTACACTGACGAATGAGACCACGAAAAACTAACGCGCGACCCGAAAAAAGTTGAAACGGCAAATCGAAACCCTCGTCGGATGACGGGCAGTCAGTCGCTCAACGACCATCGCCGATGGTATCGTGATATGAACATGAACCTCTCGATCCGACACGACGTGTGCCGGTCGTCGGGCTTTGACATCATCTCCCGTCGACAGGGCTATTGGAACACATGTCGCTTATTCGTGCTCTGTTTCTTATGTCGAGACGGTGTTTTTCGCACGAAAATAAGCGACATTCCATTTCGACGACCTCGACAAAACGCAGTCATCGTGCGGGTTTCCGCAATTCGATGACCTCAATGCCTCCATTTCGGCGACCTCCATTCCATTTCCGTGACCTCATTCCATTTCGGCGACCTCAATGAAATCCGCTCGTCACACGGGTTTCGGCATTTCCTCGACCTCTTTTTGAGACCTCACCGACCGATTCCATTTCGGCGACCTCCGTCCGTCCAATTCGGCGACCTCGAACAAATCGTGTTGTGGCGCGGGTTTCTCCAATTCCGCGACCTCCTCGTCCATTTCGGCGACCTCGACAAAACGTAGTCATCGTGCGGGTTTCCGCATTTCGGCGACCTCCCGGCACGTTGCGTCCGCCCGGCCCGTTTCGACCACCACCGACCACCGATTTCACGATGTATGTGATGTTTTTGTTCACTTCTTTCGACAGAAGACACGTCGTCCGGCAACCCGACGACGCTCGAGCCGGGAGTCCCTTATATCAGGCGCGCGAACGGGCGTGGTGGGTCAAGTCGCCTGTGGTCAACCGTCGTGTCCGGCTTGTGGAAACCCGTCGTCGCTCTTGCGACGTAGATTCCTGCGAAGCGAGATTTTTCTCAGCGACGGGTTTCCAAGCGTTCCTCCGACTCGACGAGCGGAGGAACGCGTCATGGCGGACACGACGGTTGTCCATCCCCCTCGACGCCGAGCGGCGAGGTTCTACCAATCCGAAAGCGGGCGGTCGCTTTCCAAGTCGCAATGCCTCATTCGTTATTCCGAATGAGCGCATTGAGGCTTGCTTTGAGGGCGCAGGGGCATTGCCGCCGCCCCGCCTCCACCATACCCCTTCCCCTGTCCGCAGAACGCCCGCAGAGCCGCGTTCCGCGTCCGCACCGACTCCGAAGTCGTCGCCGACCCTCCAAACGCCTCAGCGCGCGGTTTTCCGACCTGTTCTGTACAACCCGTCCTCCGTTTGCTAGAGTGACGACAGTTCACCCGAAACCCGCCCGTCATACGTCTTTGACCGACATCTCAAATCTTGGATTTCAGAGAAGGGACACCTAATGGACCTCTTCTTCGCCTTCGGCTACAACGCCTTCATGGAACGCATCGGCAAGCGCGAGATCCTCCATTACCCGACTTCCGACGAAGTCCGCGAAATCGTCGAGGACGGCGTTCTCCTCTGGTTCGACGGAACCTGTCGCCATCTGCTGAAAGCGTTGCGCAAAGAATTCGACATCCGCGTCCCCTACACGGGACGAAACGGACAGCGACCCAAACCCGGCGACGAGCTCCTCATCGCCTGGATCGAGTGTCCCCGACCCGCCGATCCCGCCGACTACGACGAGGAGGAACTCCAAGACGCCTGCTACTTCTTCACCGTCGAACAGATCGTATGACGGAACCCCACGCTTGCCCCACAAGCGTCGAAAAGCCCCGAGACTCCCACGTCCCGGGGCTTCGCACGTCCGACGGCTCCCGTCAGATGCTGCAGTCGATGGACTCCTTTCGCCGGATCGCTTCGTTCAGGAACGCCTGAAACGCGGCGTATTTCCACTGGAAGTACTCGCGCTCCTGTTTCCGAAGGTCGGAGAGGTTCGCCTGAAACCGTGGTTCATGCTCCTTCAGCATGTCCAGCAGTCTCTTCGCCTTGTCCGGCGTCAACCGGTGTTCCTCGTCCAGAAGTTCGGCGATCTGTTCCCACCACGACAACCCGAACTGCCAGAGGACCGAGGACGGGTTGTACGAGTCCCGGAAATAGCCCTGTTCATACATCTCGACGTAACAGCGCTCCGCTTCCTTCTCGGCTTCCGCGTACTCCGGCGTGCCTTCCTTGCTCCGGTCGCGTCGTTCTACGGCTTTGACGAACCGCTTGTGCCACTTCTCGTGGTGCGGCTCGAACTGCGACATGAGGTAGAGGTCTGCTCCCATATGCGTTGTGTGAAGGTTAGACGGATCGACAGCTCCGCCAAGGCTTGCTCGCCTCGCAAGTCCTTCGTAGCCTGTCCGTCCGTTCGTTACGCTTCCGTCGCCTCTACAATCCGAGGAGTAATGAACGGA
>JAQBWJ010000601.1 GCA_027625215.1 Candidatus Poribacteria bacterium | reverse complement strand
ACATTGTTCCGCAACACGTTCACCCCGATAGGAACCTTCCCGCCGATCTCAGCGCGAACGGCGCGCGTCAACACGGACATGGACGCGACGGTGATCGGTTCGACAGTCGTTTTGAAAAAGGGCGCGTCACCGAAGTTCTCGACAATTAAGCCGTCTGCACCGGATTCGACCAACACGGAGGCGTCGCGGCGGGCGGCGGTTTCGACGGCGTTCCAGTCGTCGCCCCAGCGGGGGCTGCCGGGCAGCGGCATCAGATGGACGACGCCGATCAGTGGGGACTTCGACGCAAACAGCGATTCAAACGGGTTCATGCGCGGCAGACTCTGACATCATGGGAGGTAAATTCACTTGTCGGCGATCCTACGCGACGGCACGGCGTTGTGTCAAACGTGATCGGCGCTCAATCGGTTCTCAGAGCGGTTTTTTCGTGTTATCGTGCGGTGGGCGTTTCGGGGGAGGATGGAGTTTATTCCGGTGAATCTCGTCATTCGAACCGCAGTCCCGGAAGATGCGTCGCGTCTTGCCCACATTGAGGTGGTGAGTTGGCGCACCGCATATCACGGGTTGATGCCGGACGCCTATCTCGCCGAACTGTCTGACGTGGAAAAGGCGGGTGCATGGTATCGTCATCTGGCAAAGCATCGCGATAGCACTGTTCGACGGACGTTCGTCGCGATTCAAGACGATGAGGCGACCGGCTTCGTGAGCGTTGGCGTCGATCCCGATGAGTTGAACGACGGGTTAGTCTACCTGATCTATCTGTTGCCGGAGCGGTGGGGGACCGGGATCGGAACCGGGTTGATGAACGTCGCGACGGCGCATTTCCGTACTGTTGGGCTGGATCGAGCGAATCTGTGGGTTTTGCGCGAAAACTTGCGAGCCCGACGTTTCTACGAGCGGCTTGGTTGGAAATCGGATGGCGCGATGACTTCTGCGGATTACGGCGGAGTGGTCTTGGAAGCGATGCGGTACCGCTTGGCAATCGCTGAACTCACAAACAAGCCGGATGTTCCTCGATATCGTAGATGAACAGGTTTGTGTCGAGCCCGACCGTCATACCGAGAAACGGTTCTATCCATTCCAAGCCTCGCGCTCCTTACGCACGTACTCATCCACGTCGATGGAACGCCAAAGTTCCTTGCCGACGCCCCGGAACTCCTGAATCGTATGCGTTTTCGGCTCCGGCGCATCGCCCCGCAGTTGCGCCAAAACGTCCTGAATCAGCCGCAGTTGTTCCTCTGGCGTCAGTTCGAGCGCCTTCACGCGGACTTCCTCATACGTCGCACTACCCATGATCCGTCTCCTTGCGCCAATGGTATCACACCTGGGGAGGTTCGCGCGAATTGACGGCGCGCCCCGTCCCCGATTACGATGAGTTGCCCCAACGGAGAGGAGATTTCCGGTTGAACGACGTGAAACGCATCTGCCTCTGGTCGAGCCCGCGCAACGTCTCGACGGCGCTCATGTATTCGTTCGCCCAACGCGCCGACATGCGCGTTCTGGACGAGCCGCTCTACGCCCACTACCTGCGCGTCTCCGGCGCGGATCACCCCGACCGCGAGCGGGTCATCGAGAGCATGGAGTCCGACGGCGCGAAGGTGATCGAAAACGTCGTCTTCGGCGAGTGCGACCGCCCCGTCCTGTTCATGAAGCAGATGACGCACCATTTGGTGGAAATCGACCGCCGTTTCCTCGAACGCACCGTGAACGTGTTGCTGACGCGCGATCCGGTGGACATGCTGCCGTCGTTGGGGAACGTCCTCAACCTGCCGACGCTCCGCGACACGGGCTACGCGGCGCAACACGAACTCCTCGAACAACTCCGCGCGTACGGACAGAACCCGTCTGTCATCGACTCGCGGGAACTGCTGAACGATCCGCGCGGCGTGCTGTCCCAACTGTGCGCGCGGCTCGGTATCCCGTTTGATGAGGCGATGCTGTCGTGGGAGGCGGGCGCGCGTCCCGAAGACGGCGTGTGGGCGCCGCACTGGTACGCGAGCGTTCACCAAACGACCGGGTTCCAACCGTACCGCCCGAAAACGACCCCCTTCCCGCCGGAACTGAAACCGCTGCTGGAAGAGTGCCGCCCCTACTACGACGCCCTCTACGAGATCGCCCTCAAAGCGAAAGGCTGATGACGACGTGACGGAACCGACGCTCCCCGATCCACGCAACGCGAACATCCAAATCTGGGTCGGCGACCGACTCTACCTCCGCGAGGACGCGAAAATCTCCGTGTTCGACAGCCTCGCTCAGGGCGGCGACGGCGTGTGGGAAGGGCTCCGCATCTACGACGGGCGCGTCTTCGCGCTGGACGAACACCTCCAGCGGATGGAAGACTCCGCGAAGGCGATGGCGTTTGTCGATATCCCGTCGCGCGAGTTCATCAAACACGCGATCTTCACGACGCTCGAAGCGAACGGTCAGCGCGACGAAACGCACATCCGCCTGACGCTCAGTCGTGGCAAGAAGGTCACGTCGAGCATGGATCCGCGCAAGAACCAGTACGGCTCGACGCTGATCGTCCTCGCCGAGTGGAAACTGCCAATCTACGATCCGGGCGGCGTCACGCTGATTACGTCGTCGGTGCGACGCAACTCGCCGCAGACGTTGGATTCGAAGATTCACCACAACAACCTCATCAACAACATTTTGGCGCAGATCGAGGCGAACGTCGCGGGCGCGGACGACGCGATCATGCTCGACCTGTACGGCTACGTCTCCGAGACGAACGCGACGAATGTTTTTGTCGTCAAAAAGGGAATCGTGTTGACGCCGCACGCGGACAGTTGTCTGCCGGGGATCACGCGCGGGTTCGTGATGCGGGTTGCGCGTGAGGCGGGGATTCCGCTGGTGGAGCGGAACGTCTCGATGACGGAGGTCTACGCCGCCGACG
>JAQBWJ010000600.1 GCA_027625215.1 Candidatus Poribacteria bacterium | reverse complement strand
GATCAATACGTCGATCAACGCGCAATTTCCCTGCGCCTCTCTGCTGACGACAACGTAGCGAACCGTATCACCGCGACCGTGCGAAACCAAACGGGGACATCCAACGCATTCATCGTTTCGGCTGGCAACAATGAGGACATCGACTGGCAGTTGACTTCGGGCGACGGGGCGAAGACCGTCTCGGTCGTCTACGAAGACGAGAACGGGAACGAGTCGGACGCCGGGACGATCACGGTGACACTCGACACGACCGCCCCGCGCCTCACGCACACGCCCGTCACGACGGCGGACTCCAGCCGCGACTTAAACTTGGAGATCGATGTTACGGACACGTCGCCCATCACCGGAACGCTCTACTATCGAGAGGGCGGCGAACGCGATTTCAGCAAGACTAATCTGACCGGATCGCGGACGTTGAGCGGTCGAGCGCTCGCCTCCAATTTGGACACGGGAATCGCTTACTACTTCGAGGTGACGGATGCGGTCGGACACGTCTCACGGTTCCCCAGTCAGGACGGCGCGCTCATCGGCGTCCGCGTGACGGGGACGTACTCGCAAGAGACACCGAGCGCGGCGCAGACGTGGGCGCTCTATTCCGTGCCGATGACCGCGTTGAGCCGACAACTTTCCGCCGTTTTCGATGACGGAATCGGCTCCGGCAACTGGACGGCGCAACGATGGAACGGGACGACGAACGCGCCGATCACGCCTGTCGCGCAGTTGGGGCAGGCGTTCTGGTTCATCTCGAAGACGGCGTTCCGCATGCAGTCGCAGGGCACGCTCGCCGCGCCGTCCGAACCGCAGAAGATCGCGCTCCAAAAGGGATGGAACTTCGTTGCGAACCCCTACATCTTCCCCGTGCCGTTTGGCAACGTGCGGATTGATGTGGGCGACGGGCTGCGGATGGACGACGACGCGGCGACGGGCTACGTGCGACCCCGTTTCTGGGAATGGCGAGACGCGACGGCAGACGACGCAACCAACGGCGACTACGTGATGCATACGAACGTCTCCGACGTGTGGGAACCATGGGCGGGATACTGGATGTTCTCCGACGCGGACGTGGCGTTGCTTGTCGATCCGTTCGAAACGTTGGGAGCCGCCGCCCCGTCGTTCGCGCCGCAGACACCGTTGGAGTGGTCGGCGACGATTGCGTTGTCGGGAGAGCGGGCGAGGTCGCAAGTGACGCTGGCGTTGGCGCGTTCCGCCGAAGTTGGGTACGACCGACTAGACATCGAACAACCGCCGTTGCCCGGATCGGCACGCGTGTCGCTGCTGCAATCGGAGATGGCGTTCCAACAGATTGCGCTGCCATCGGACGCGCGTGAGTGGACATGGGAGGTACAGATCGCGTCGAGCGGGTCAAGCGCGTTGTCGTTGAACGGATCGTTGCCCGCCGGACATCGACTCTACGTCGAAGACTTGACGACGGGCGAACGTCGAGAACTACGCTCGACTCGCCGCATCGAACTCCGAGAGACGGAGTCCCGGCGCGTTCGATTCCGTTTGACGCAACAACGGCTTGGGTGGGATGTCGCGGACGCCGCGCCGACGAGGACACAACTGCTCCCGAACTACCCGAACCCCTTCAACCCGGAGACGTGGGTTCCCTTCCTGCTATCCGAAGAAAGCGATGTCGCGTTGTCAATCTGGGAGTTGTCGGGCAAGCGCGTCCGGCGGATCGAGTTGGGTCGATTGGCGGCGGGGCGTTATTCCGACAAAAGCCGCGCGATCTATTGGGACGGTCGGAACGATCTCGGCGAGTCCGTTGCGAGCGGCGTCTACATCATCGAACTGCAAGCGGGCAGTCATCGGGAAATGCGGCGTTTGACTATCGCGCGTTAATCATCCATGTGTTGGGGCGACCGAGTGGTCGCCCTCCGCCGATTACCCGGGCATAATGCGGTACGGCACGCGCGTAAACAGCCCCACGAGAATCCACACGCCCGCCATCAACGCCTCGCCAACGACCATCCCCAAGAAGAACGCCCGCATCGTGCGATACCCCTTGAATCCGCCGCCGCGCAGGATCACCGACTTGAACGCCCATCCCAAGAAGAACGAGAACCAAACCGTATATGGCGCCCAACTGGTCGTCATCGCGTAGCCGAGCGGGTGGATGCGCCACCACAGGAATCGGTATCGCATGAAGATCAGCAACGACATGATTCCTGTGCCGATCCCCATGAACGAGAGCTCGCGCCAGTCCGTTTCCGTTTGCGACAGAATCTGCCCCGTCGCGCGGTCGAACGGTTCGGGGGGCCACCAGTAGCCTAGATTCAACCCTCCCTTCGTGTACCAAGTCCAGATGCCCGACAGGTACGCCGCCGCCAACGCGAACAGAATCGCCAACGTGATCGGCAGTAACAACGAGCGGTGACGCATCTCGGCAATATCCGCCGCTTTCACGCTGTTCATGAAGTGCGGCATCATGAACTCGCGTAGGTCGAACATCAGCGTCTTTTCGTAAGCAAGGAAGGTCAAGTCGCGCGGCTCAATCCGCGCCGTGCCGAGCGGCACAACGAGGTAGTCCGACGGTCGGAAGATCGCCAGCAGGAACAGGAAACCGCCGTCCGTCACCATCCACGTCAAAACGATGCACATGATGTAGAAAAACAGATGCACCGAGATCGCCACCCAGAACGACATGCCCGCCGCCTTGCACATCAGCCCAAGACCGAGCGTCCCGAACAACACACCGAGCAGCGCGACCCGATACGGGAGTATTTCGCCCCTGTCGTCAATCTTCCCCCCAAAGAACGTCGCGCGGATGATCGCGCCAAGATGCCGCCGAGCCATCCACAACACAAACACGACCAGCGCGAGATAGCCTCCCATCTCCTGACGGTTCGCCAGCGTCCACCCGCTCTCGCTGGCGCCCGCCGCGACCAACGCGACGCTCTG
>JAQBWJ010000599.1 GCA_027625215.1 Candidatus Poribacteria bacterium | reverse complement strand
CGTGCAGACGCCGGAGTCGTCTTCCAGTATTGGCTCGAACGCGGCGGACTTGAAGGTGTCGAGGAGCGGGCGGTACGCCTCGTTCACGCCCTCCGCGAGCGGCAGCGTTCCGGCGGTATTCGGCGCGGCGAGCGGCGCGTCCAACATGCGCGCTCGGATCGCGTCGCCGTCTCTCACGTCGAGTTGGGAAAGTTCCGCGTCGTTCAACCGCATCCGGCTCTCGGCTCGCGCATCGAACCGGACGAACGCGCATTGGGCGAAAAACTGGTCGATCTTTGCGCGAACAGGCTTGATCGCGTCGAACGCGCGGGGGATCGCGCCGACGGCAACCGATTCGCCCTGCTCGTGCCACGCGATGATCGCGGGAGCGTCTTTCTTGAACTGATCGAGGATCGCCGTATTGACGCCGTTCTCGCCGCTAGCATCTTTGACGCCGCCCGTCGCCTTGACGAGATCGGCGATAAAGGCTTTTACGTCGGCATCGTCCGTCGAGGTAGGCGGGATCACGCCGTCGCCGTTTAACTGCTGCTTCGACAACGCCGTCTGCGAGTTACGCACCTGCGCGAGCGAGATGGTCGGCAAATCGGGCGTGCCGAGACTGGTCAGGATGCGACGCGCGATGGGCGTGAGCGTATGTCCGTCGGTGTGAGCGGTTTTGATCAAGTTCAAGGGAAGTTCGGGCTTGCGATTGACCCATGACGGGGCGAACGCGAGCCGCTCCGTCAGCCACGCGACCGCCGCGCGCACATCGTCACTGAGGATGCGCCCGTTGCCGTCGACATCGAGGCATCGGAGAAACGCCGGGTCGATGTTCATGCCGAAGACCGGGCTGCTCGTCGCCGCCCACCGCCCGTCGTCCAGCGATTGAAGGCGTAGGAGGTCTTCGGGACGTTCCATCCTGAGATAAGGGTATCGACCGTACTGATCGAATTGGGGGGATGTCGTTCGATCCATACGCCTGCGGCTCACCAAGAATCTTTTGGTTAGATGATCGGAGAGGGGGAACATTGCGACGAACCGCCATCCCCTCGTCCGATCAATCTTATCATGCGATTCGGCGCAGCGCGTTACCGTTGCTTGAGTTTGCCCCACATCAGCGGCAGTTTTCCGCTCGGTTCGACGGACAAGCCCTCTGAGTTCATCAACGCGGCGATCTCGGTTTCGTCCAGCGCGCGGTTGAAGAGGTAGAACTCATCCACCATGCCGTTGAACCACCGCGTCATTTTGTGTTGACCGATCTCCGCCGAGAGGTTCCAGTTGTCTTCCATATCGCCCGCGCCAACCGCTTCGTGGGTCTTCTTGCCGTTGAGGTAGGCGCGCACCGCACCGCTCGCAACGTCGTACGTTCCCGCGAAGTGCGTCCAGGTATCCGCCGGAATGACGGGACCGGGACGAATCGCGAAAACATCCACGTTGGCGTCGTTGCGATGAAACCAGCGCATCCCCGCCGCCTCGATTTCGACGTGGTACAGTCCGTTCACGTTCACGTCGCCGATTGCGTCGAACAGGCTCTGTGGCAGGGCTCCGTTGTAGTTGATCCACGTCGCCAACGTGATGCCTTCGGTGGGTATGTTCTTAAAATCGGGTCCGTGAAGATCAACCCATGTGTTCGTCGCCAGCACGACAGCGCCGCCGATGTTGCCGTTTTTCTCCCACTTGGGGTCGCCGACGACCGTTGCGTGATTGCCGTACTTCGATCCGTCGTTGGCGATCTCGCCCGCGCCCTCGTCGAAACTGAGGTAGAGGGACAGCGAGTCGTCCTGCGCGACCGCCGCGAATCCGATTCCGGCGACAAGCGCAATCACCGTCGCCTTCAAGAACAAATCGAGTGTGGCACGCATCGAACTTCCCTCCTTATTTGCCAAAAGCCAAGCGTGCGGGTTGGTGAATTAAACGCGATTATGCCGAAATCGATCAAATGATTCAAGTTTATGTAGGGCGAAATATCGCGCGTGGATGTTGTTCCGGCGTTCGTTTTCGATTACGTTGGAAGGGCGGCTCGTCGAACGCCGCGAGGCGACGAAACACGCGGCAACCGGAGGTTCACCAGGAGGGATACGATGAACGCGCTGGTACTATCGGGACCGAATCATGGGTTTGAGAAGAGCGCGCCGATCATTCACGAGTTTCTTTCGGGCGCGAACGGCATCGACGCGACGCTGACGGACAACGCGCACATGCTCGGCTCATCCGGATTGAGCGGCTTCGACGCGCTCGTCTTCGGGACAGGTTTTTCGCGCATCGAGCGCGACGCGAACGCCCAACGACGGTGGGTATCCACGTTGACCGACGCTCAGGCAAACGGGCTGGAGAAGTTTGTCGAGAGTGGAAAGGGGCTTGTCGGGATTCACGGGACGGCGTGGAACATCTCGTCGCGGTGGATCGACCTGCTTGGCGGCAGCGCGAACTGGCATCCGCCGGGTGCGACGTTCACGGTGGAAGTCGGCAACGGACATGCGGTGACTGAAGGTGTTGAAAACTTCGAGGTCGAGGACGAAATCTACATGTCCGCCGTCGATCCCGCCGTGGAAACGCTTGCGACGGCGAGTTGGCAGAACCGCAACCACCCTCTCGCGTGGACAAAGTCGCACGGGAACGGGCGCGTGTTCTACACCGCGCTGGGACACGGACCCGGCACGTTCGAGAAGCCGATGATGCAGCGACTGATGACCCAAGCCGTCCTATGGGCGGGCGGCGCGTAATCACAGGGAGTTAACTCATGAAACGACGTTTTCTCACGGACGACGAGATCAAACAGTTTTGGACGGAAGGGTACGTCGTCATCAAAGGCGTGCTGACGCCGGAGGAGGCGGACGCGGGGCGTCAGGCGATTCTCGATCTGCTGCCGCGCGATCTGAACTTCCCAAAGCATATCGCCTCGCACGGCGGGCGGGTCCAACCGCACC
>JAQBWJ010000598.1 GCA_027625215.1 Candidatus Poribacteria bacterium | reverse complement strand
CGCGTGCAGATAGCCGCCGTCCAACAAGCGTTTCGCCACAACGGGGATGCCCCCCGCCTCGAACAGGTCGTTGGCGACATACTTGCCGCCCGGTTTCAGGTCGCAGAGCAACGGCGTCGCGCTGCTGATGCGGTCGAAGTCGTCAATGTGGAGTTCGATGCCGCCCTCGTTCGCAATGGCGAGCAGGTGGAGCACCGCATTCGTCGAACCGCCCGACATCGCCACCGCCGCAATCGCGTTCTCGATGGACTCGCGCGTGATGATCTTGTCCGGCGTGCGACCCGACTCCAACACCTCCATCACCAGTTTGCCGACCTGCGCGGCGACTTCATCCTTCAGCGGGTCCATCGCCGGGACGCTCCCGCTGCCAATCGGCGAGATGCCGAGTATCTCGCACGCCATCGCCATTGTGTTCGCGGTAAACTGCCCTCCGCACGCGCCCGCCGCCGGACACGCGCCCTGCTCAATCTCAATGAAATGACCTTCGTCCATCCGACCCGCCGCCAACGCGCCGACCGCTTCAAACACGTTTTGAATCGTCATGTCCTGACCGCGCACGACGCCCGGCGCAATCGACCCGCCGTACAGCATCACCGACGGCAGATTCAACCGACGCAACGCCATCACCGTGCCGGGGATCGTCTTGTCGCAGCCGGAGAGCGCGACAACGGCGTCCAGCGAGTGCCCCAACGCCGTCAGTTCGATGGAGTCCGCGATCACCTCGCGGCTGACGAGCGACGCCTTCATGCCTTCGGTGCCCATCGAGATGCCGTCCGACACGACAATCGTGTTGAACTCGAGCGGCGTGCCACCGGCGGCGCGGACGCCCTCTTTCACCTTCTCGGCGAGACGACGCAGGTGGAAGTTGCAAGGTCCCAACTCCGTCCATGTGTTCGCAATGCCGATGATCGGCTTGTCGAGGTCGGCGTCGGTCAGTCCGACGGCGTGCAGCATCGCGCGGGCGGGGGATCGGCTTGGGCGGTCGGTGATGTTGTGGGAACGGTGTTTCAAATTGGGCATCTGAGGACGACTCTCCATCCGTAGTGGCATGCCAGAGTGATGTAACGCGAGGTCTTCAACGTTGGATTTTAGCCCCCTGAACGCGGCGCGGTCAATGTTAGGTGGGCGTTTCATCTTGCGACGCGGCGCGCGCTGCCGATATAATCCGAGTCGATCTAACGCGACGACATCGTTCGGCAGAGAAAAAAACGAGGCACGGGATAAAATCATTATCGCAAGCGTATCGTCGGAGGGGTTCAGGAGGATGGGTCGAGCCGGAACACGCGCTATCGCGTTCAGCCTGTGCGCGGGAATCATCGCCCTCGCGTCGGCGGGGTGCGGCAATCAGGAAGATGCCACGCTCAATCTGGTGCGGGTGGAACTGAAGAACGGCAATACCGCCGCCGCCATCCAACTGATGGATCAAGCGAAACGCCATCCCGACGACTTGGTCGACGTGACGAAACGCGCGCTCGGCATTTCCGATTCCAACTGGCAGTCTGAACTGTCGGCGATTCTCGCGGACGCGAAGAAGTCGGACGCCTCCGCCCGGCTGCTGGAAGAACGCGCCCAAACGGAGGGGCTGGACAACCGCTCCGCCCGACGGATGCGCGCCATCGTCGCCGAACGCGACCTCGCTTTTGAACGACTCGCCGCGTTCCTCAACACGAAAGACGCCGCCGCGTTGAGCGGCTCCGCCGCCGATGTGGTGGACGCAACCCTCTTGGCGAATAAGGCGCTCGAACCGACGACGCAACGCACGGCTCGCTCGATCATCCAAAAACTGGGAAGCGCGGCATTCGACCCGTTGAACGCCGCCTTGTCCAGCGACGACGCGGCGATTCGCGCCGGAGCGATCAAACTGCTCGGCGAATCGGGAGACGAACGCGCCGTCGCCGCCATCGACGGGCGGATCGGCATCGAAACGGATTTCGTCGCGCTGTACAAAGCGCCGCTCGCGTTGGCGCATTTCGACACGCCTGCCGCCGTCCGCGCCCTCGCCCGCACGCTTGAATTGGACGAAGACCAAACGTACGTCGTCGGGTCGAGCCAAGCCCGCGCCGAAGCGGTCGAACAACTGCGCGTCAAACTGATCCGCAACCCGGCGTTGATCTCCGAAACGATCCCCGTGCTGCTGCTGCGACTCGGCGACGACAACAGCTACGTCGTGCAGCGGGCGCACAACGCGCTCGTCGAACTCGGCGCGGCGTCCGTGCCGCCCACGTTCGCGCTCGCTCAGACCGGGTGGCGCACGCTTCCCATGTCGATTGTCGCGCGGGTCGATGAAGACCGCGAAAAGGATCGGCGCAACGCCCTATGGGGCGAAGCGATCAGCGTGTTGATCGACCTCCGCGAGCCGACCGTCATGAGCGATGAACAACGGCGCGACGTGATCGCCGTTCTCGACGACGCCCTCGACAACGAAGACCTGCGCGGCAGCGCGGCGGGATCGCTCCGCTCGCTCGGCGGATACGCGCTTTCAACCTTGATCGCGCGGCTGGACTCGGACGACATTCGGATTCGCGTCACGGCAGCGCAATCTCTTGGCGCGATGGCGGACTTGCGCGCGGGCGAACCGATCATCACCCGAATTGAAAACGAACGCGAACCGGAAGTGCTCGTCGCCATGATCGGCGCGATGCAGGCGATGCGGGTGCGCGAGGCGATCCCCGTGTTGACGCGCGTGATCGGCACGCCCCGCGCGAACGACCCCCGCGTGCAGGACGCCATCGCCTCCGCGATGGGGCGCATCCACGACGCGACGACCTACCCCGCCGAAATCGCCGCAACCTCCGCGTGGCTCCGCGATCTCGCCGTTAACAAGGCGACCCGCGAAGGCGTCCGCAACACCGCGATTGTCGCGCTGGGTGAAATCAAACCGGGCGGCGTGACCCTCGATCTCCGCTCGCTGA
>JAQBWJ010000597.1 GCA_027625215.1 Candidatus Poribacteria bacterium | reverse complement strand
ACTCGCCCGTCGATGCCTCGAAAGTTCGCGTTTGGCGGGATGCGATGGATGAGGCATCCGCCGGGTGCTCTTAGGCGCGTCCGATTATTTCCCCCATCACCCACGCGCTATGCGAGTCTCCGTTGGGAATGGCGCGCGGCTTACCAATTCGCCAATGGGTGGGAGCGATTCACCATCGGGAGCGGTGTTCTTCCATTGATGTGCGCCGCGTAGACGCCGAGAATCATCTCCAACGCCCAACGACCGTCTTCGCCGCTCGCGGCGGGTTCGCGGACTTCCTCGACGGCGGCGATCAAGTCGCGGACGATCATCTCGTTCAGCCCGCCCAATCCGCGACTGTCGGCGAGCAGTTCCCACGTCTCGGCGACCGGATGAGGCGTCCAAGCGCCGTGCGGGTAGTGCATTAGATAGCCGTTGCGGTACGCGAGGATGCCGTTCGTCCCGACGAACTCGATCCCATAGGCGCGGTCGCCGAAGTGGTTCCCTTCCTTCCGCGAATCGAACGTGCCCAACGCGCCGGACTCCAGCCCATACGTCGCCCTCAAGTGGTTCCCGACGATCAACCCGACCTCCTCGTCACCCTGCTTCACATCGGCGGGGGTCGCGTCGCGTCCGTCTACAAGAACGCACGCTTCCACCCAACGCGGGTTGCCGCCGAACATTCGCATCAGGTCGAACATGTGTGTGCCGAGCACGATCAGGTCTTGACCGCCGCCGCGCGCGTCGCATTTGCCGTGCGCGTTGATCTCGCGCAGGTCGCCGATCAACCCGCCGTCAAACAGACGTTTCGCCTCGATGAGATGGGGGTGGACTCGGTTTTGGTGGGCGATGGCGATCTTGACGTTGTGCTTCGCGCAGGCGTCCAGCATCTCGTCCGCTTCTTGCAGCGTCTGCGAGAGCGGCTTCTCGCAAAAGATGCCCTTCACCCCCGACTCCGCGACGGCGACCACCATGTCGCGGTGTTCCTTCACCCACCGAGCCGCAACGCTGACGATCTCCGGCTGCGTCTTGTCGAGCATCTCGCGGTAATCGGCGAACTGCGCGGAATCGCCGAGACCGAGCCGTTTCCCGGCGGCGAGAAGCCCATCCGGGTTCGCGTCGGCGACCGCGACGAGTTCCGTTTCCTCGACCGCGTTGAACACGACATCCAGTCCGTGACCGAAGTTGCCGCGTCCCGTGTGTCCGATGGTTGCGGCGCGGTAGGTCTTCATCTGCCAAAATCCTCCTTTATGACGGTGTCGAGCACGCGAAAGCGGTCGGTCGTATGTGACCAACCGCTTAAAAAATAGGCAACCTGCGACGGTTCTTGACGCATTAGCGCATGGGTCGTTCGATAACCGCTCGACTAACGAGAGCCGAAGCCCGTCAACATCACCGTGATCGTGCGGAACACAATCAGCCACTCCATCGACAGGTCGGCGCGAGTGACGTAATCCAAGTCGTAGTGGAGTTTCTTGCGAACGGACGCCTGATCGTCGTCGTACGACAGGTAGATTTGAGCGAGACCGGTAATGCCCGGCTTGACGAAATGCCGCGCTCCGTAGTGTGGAATCTCTTCGACAAACTGATCGACAAAGAAGGGACGCTCCGGTCGAGGTCCAATGACCGCCATTTCACCCATGAGGCAGTTCCAGAACTGCGGTATCTCGTCAACGCGATATTTGCGAAGGAAATTGCCGATGGGGGTGATGCGTGGATCGTTCTCAGATGCCCAGCGCGGCTTGCCGTCTTTCTCGGCGTCGGTACGCATCGTGCGGTATTTGAGCACTTTGTAGGTCGCGCCGTTCAATCCGACGCGCTCTTGCCGATAGAAAATCGGTCCGCGAGAGGTGATTTTGATCGCCGCGGCGACAATCGGGAGAGTTCCCAGAAACAGGGTCATCCCGCCGAATGTGAGCAGCGCGTTCAGCAGTTTTTTGCCTAGCGACTCATGGAACAGCGCGCGTGAAACGACGGCTTCCGCCCCGTGCGCGGCGCGTCCCACGGTCTGTTGTTGAATCCGAACTCCGTCGCTTGACATCGATGCGGCGTCTCCATGCGGCATGCTGAGTGCCTTCCCAAACTCATACATATACGACAACGGCGGGATTGTCTAGGCTTTTCTGTCGCGTTTTTCCACCGAATCGGTAACGCAAAGAATGTGCCGTATGTCGCGTTTCAGAAGGAGCGATGAACACAAAATGACCAACGATTATTGTAACGCCCGCGATCCGTGAGAAATAGTCAAACAGACAAAAAGTTGATTGACAGTCTGTTAATTATCCGCCTTGTTATTTGGGCGGTCGCGGTTGCCAATGCGGCGACACAAAATCGTATGGCGCGTCGGTAATCTGAACTTCGTTTTCGCCGAAAATGTTCACGATAAAGAGCGCGCGATTGCGCTTACCCGGAGGATTCGCCGTATAAACGACGCGCGAGCCGTCCGTATTGAACGAGCCGTCGCGCCCGCTGCGGGTGGAAACGACCCACATTTCGCCCCACTTATCCTTGTCGAGCGTTGTTGCGACGAGGTGTCCGTTCAGGTTGAACAGGATTGCCCGTCCGTCCCACGACCAGTCGTAGATGTCGTCGGCGGGCGGCTCGTTGTTGTAGAGGAACCACCGTCCCGAATCAGAGACGCCTTGAACGTGCGCCAACGCTAGGAAACCGTCCTTGATGAACGCGACCCACTGAGCGTCCGGCGACCAGTGGGGCCAATCGACGCCTTCGAGCGTCTCGGTCAGTCGGCGGCGCGGATTGACGACTTCCGCCTGACCCGGCTCCCAATGATTCCAGCCGCGCATCCAATCGCTGTTGGTAAGACGGTCTACTTTGCCGGACTCGATGTCGATGACGCGCCCCTCAAGCAGCGTGCCGGACTCGCGCCGTGACGCGGAACGCCGCGTGCCGATGTCGACGAGCAACTTCTTGCTGT
>JAQBWJ010000596.1 GCA_027625215.1 Candidatus Poribacteria bacterium | reverse complement strand
AAGACAATCTGGATGCTCGTCTGCGTGTTGACGGTCGGAATGCTGTTCGCGGGCTGTTCTGACGACACGGAACTGCCGACCGACACGAACGACGGCGACGCAACACCGGCGATGTTCGCCTCTTCCGCACAAGAGCAAGAAGAGTCGATGAAGAACGCGGACACGAGCGCCAAAGCCGTTTCAAACGCAACGATGACGGCGAACGCCGCGATTCAAGCGAACGCGGAACTGTCCGTCGAGGCGAAGGCAGCGGCTGAGGCGATGGCTGAAGCGTTCGCCGAAGTCCAATCGCGCACCGAAGCGTTGATGACCGCCTCCGCCGAAATGAAGGCGCAGATCAACGCGCGCGCCGAAGCGCAAACAAGCGCGGACGCGGCGACCGCCTCCGAAATGATCGCGGAAGCGGCGGCGACCATCAAAGTGGAAGCGCGCGCTTTCGCCGATGCGACCGCGAACGTCGAAGCAAACGCGAAGACTTACGCCGAAGCCGACTCGCGAGTTCAGGTGGAATTCGATTCGCTCATCGAAAGCCTGACAAGTCTGAAGGCGGAAGTAAGCGCGATGGCGGACGCCTACGCGGAGGTTGAGTCGGAAGCGAAATCGGACATGGGGTTGAGCCTTTCGGGTGATCTCCTGTCCGGGCTGACGGTGAAGATCGTCGGCGACGTGTTCGTACAGGTCGTGACGGACGCGGCGGCATCCGCAAAATCGTTCGGTCAAGCGATGGCGGATGTGACCGTGAAACTGGAAGCGGCGGTGAGCGCGATCGTCGTCGCGGGCTGATCATCTCTCTCTATGAAAACATACCCAACCATGAGTAAGTGATAACGCGGCGTCTTGAGGTAACAACTCGGACGCCGCTTTTTTCGTATGTCACGATGATGGTTGCGTTTCACCTCGTTCCTTCCGACACTTACACATGGGAAGGGAGCGCGTTTCGTCTATGAACTTCAAACGCTTATTCATCGGTATCGCCTGGGGGATGCTCGCCGGGATGGTTGTCGGCGGGGCGTTCGCCACCGCGTTGAGCCTGTTGGCGCAACCCGTCGTCGGGCTGATTCAGGGGAAACCTCTCGGCGAGATCATTGAAGGACTCCCATGGGCGGCGGTTTTCGGGGCGCAGGTGAGTTCGATCACACTGCCCGCAGGGTTGATCGTCGGCGGGGTGCTCGGAGCGATGACGCGCTCCGTCTCGCCGACGCGCAAGGCGGTCTTCGGGGCGATCATCGGCTTCACGATGAGCGTACTCGCCGCGCCGAACATCTGGGCGGTTGAGGTGAACAAGACCGCCGTCGCGCTCGGCGTCGCGTCGTCTGTCATCGCGTCGGCGATGGTCGCCGTATGGGTCGGCGGGCGCATCGACCGTCGCCGAGAACGCGAGGCGGGGTCGAATGGTTGATCAACGTCGTCAACCCAATCAACATAATCAACGTATCGGCATTAAAGGCGAGGAGGTCGCCGCAATCTATCTGGAAGGTCAGGGGCTTCGCGTGATCGACCGCAACGTCCGCACGCCCTACGGCGAACTCGACCTGATCGCCCAAGACGGCGACACGCTCGTCTTTATCGAGGTGAAAACGCGCTCGTCAACCCGACATGGCGCGCCGCAGGAGGCGATCAACCGCCGCAAGCGTCTGCGGCTCTGCCGCGCCGCGACCGTTTACCTCTCGTCCGACGAGGCGGGCGGCAAGTGGGATG
Source organism: Candidatus Poribacteria bacterium (assembly GCA_027625215.1). Taxonomy (GTDB): domain Bacteria; phylum Poribacteria; class WGA-4E; genus JAQBWJ01. The sequence continues at coordinate 1,225 of JAQBWJ010000596.1, read as the reverse complement.
ACGCCCCCGTCCGGTTCGACGTGATCGCCGTCCACCGTGATCGTGGTTCCTCCCGCGTCGAGCACTTTCGTGATGCCTTCACTGCCGACGACCTTGATCTGCTCGGCGACTCGTTTGCGTAACCACCGCCGAACCCCTTTTCCCAGCAGGGGAAAGGTTGGGATGGGGGCTGCGCGGTTCGACGCGGTGATTCATCCCAACTTTGGACTATCGCGCAAAAACCGATCCAGCGCGGGGTGATCGGAACACGCCAGCCCGTACCTCTCCAATAGAAACGCAACGAGTTCCCCCACCTCCGCCTCTCGCACGTACGCGACCTCCTCGCCCGACAGTTCCGGCACGCCGAACGTCTTGATGAACGACTTGGCGTACGACTTGTACCCGTTCTGATACGACCGACTCGTGTGGCGCATGTAGAAATCCATCAGCGGCGAGTTCAGGATGCGTTGCAGCGCGCGCAGGTCGAAAGCGTCCGTTCGGACGCAGTAGCCGCTGTAGAACGTCGTGTCGGGGTCGTCGCAGTAGACGAAGTTGGCGGCGAGGTTCATCCCCGACGTGAGCAGTTTTGTCCCGAAGTTGTTGTCCAACCCCTGACTGCGACCGAAGGCGTACCACGCGACGGAGTTCGGCTTGCCGCGATCCCGTTTGGCGAGCGTCGCGCGGATGGCGCGGAGGTAAGCGTGGGCGTTGGGGAAGGCGTCGCGCAGTTCGCCTTCGGGGATGATGCGATGTTTTCCGTCGATTCGCTCGTACGGGAACAGAATGCGGCGACGGTTTGTGACAATCTCCGGCTCCGATTTCAACAGGCTCGCTTTCAGGATGGGACGAGTGATGCCCGGCTCGATGGAAAACGCCGCGCCGCCCGCCTCAGCGAGATACCCGTCGCCGCGACGCTCGCCCGACAGCACGTAACAGGCGTCCGCCAACGTTGCCAAGCCGACGCTCAATCGCGCGATCTCACCCAACGGTCGCCCCGCGCGTTCGATGGCGTCGATGATCGGGCGCGCGTCGTCGGTGAGCATTCGCCAACGGTCTTCGTTCAAGTCGGCGAGGTTGATCTTACCGAACGCGGGTTCGCCGGGGATCACGTCCGCCTGAGTCGCCATTGTGTACAAGAAGGACGACTGCGACTTTTTCGTCAGCAGCAGCACGCACGAGTAAGTTGTGACCCCCTCGAAAACTTGGTGGTGGTCGAAGTCGTAGAACTCGGCGATGGCGCCGCGCT
>JAQBWJ010000595.1 GCA_027625215.1 Candidatus Poribacteria bacterium | reverse complement strand
ACGCTTGTCACCGAAAACGAACGGACTTATCACGCAATCGGTCTATTGTTGGAAGCGACGTCCTCCCGCGGAAATCCAAAACCATACAACGCTTGACTCTGGAGTATGGTCAAGGGTGTATGCTCACACTGAGCCGTTTGTCGAAAGGTGCTGTATGAACGGATTGAAAATCGGTCGGGTAGCCGAGATCGTTGAGGTCAGTGTGGATACGATCCGCTTCTATGAACGGCGCGGACTTTTGCCGGAACCGGATCGGACGGATTCGGGGTACCGCGTCTATGCGCGCGGCGACGTGCGGCGGCTTCGATTCATCAAGAAAGCGCAGGAAATCGGATTCTCATTGAACGAGATCGCGGAGCTCCTCGCGCTTCGAACGGACGACCGGAAAACATGCGAGGACGTTCAGCGCCGAGTCCAGACGAAAATCGCTGTGATCAACGAGCGGATCATCCAGTTGGAGGCGTTTCGGCGCGCCTTGTCACGGTTGGAAGCCGCCTGCACAGGAGATTCGACGCCAGCGAGCGAATGTCCCGTCATCGAGGCGCTCGATGACGAAAGCGTGGGCTCGTGCAAATCTCAGACGCCTCTCGCGGAAATGTGAGAAACCGGATGTCAATGGTTCTCGATCCCGATACCCACGAAGACGAATCCTGCTGCGACTCGCCGCAACGCACCAGTTCCAAGCGAAGGATGTCGTGTCCTGAATGCGGGGCATCTGCAAAGCGCGTACCCCCGGAACCCATGCGCTTTTACGCGCGAGAATCGCGTCGTCTGGAGGCGGATTCCATCTTTCATTGCGAAACGCGCGGTTGTGAGGTCGTCTACTTCGACGCCGATGGCAGCTGCGTCCGTCGCGACGAACTCATCGTGCGAATCGGTGCAAAGGAGAAACAGGCTCCTCGGCTCATCTGCTACTGCTTTGGGCATACGGAGGAAGAGATCGAGGCGGAGTACCGGGTTCACGGGAAAACGACGATCCCCGACCGTATTCGCACCGAAATCGCGTCGGGAACCTGCGAGTGCGAGTTCCGCAACCCGACGGGCAAGTGTTGCCTCGGCGACGTCGCACTCGCCGCGCGCCGCATTCAGCAAGCGCAGAAAGTGGAACGGTGATGGACTCGGAACGCTTGAATTCCGACACGACGCAAGGGACAGGGTGGTTCAGTGCGGGAGCGGTTTTAGCCGGGATCGGCGCGGCGACGTGTTGTCTCGGACCCGTACTGGTGGCACTCGGCTTCAGCGGGATAGGTTTTTTGACCCAAATAGAGCCTTATCGACCCGTTTTCATCGCTGTTGCGGTGGGGTTGCTCGGATACGCCTTCTACCGCACGTATTGCCAACCGGTCGAAGGCGAGGCGTGCTGCCCGCAGGAACGTCTGCGCATACGGAAGATCGTGCTGTGGATGGCGGCGACGCTAACAATGGGAGGAATCTTCTTCCCCTATCTGTTGGCGGCGTTCTCCTGAAAGCGAAACGGCTCCCAGGAAGGAGGTGATCTTAACAGGACTTTCGCTCAGTTGTACTTGGTTTGAGGTTTTGTCATCCTATGCGGCATGAACACCACACGACCCGACATCGCAACGTATATTCAATTTCTTCTGGCGTCTTTCACCAACTTCACCGGCAGCCGGTTGGCGGAACTGTTGGGATGCAGCCATGATGCGGTCAGTGATTTTCTGCGCGATCACTCTTTGACGCCTCGTTCGCTCTGGAATCGGATCAAACGCCATCTTCCACCGGAGCGCCGACGACGCGGGGCGTTGATTTTGGACGACACCGTTGAGGACAAGAACTTCTCTCAAAAGATCGAGACGGCGCGTCTCCAGTGGAGCGGCAATGTGCGGAAGATCATCATGGGGATCGGCATTGTCAGTTGGGTGCATTACGACCCGGTTTCCGACAATTACCTTCCGGTCGATTACCGTCTTTGGGACGCGCAGCGGGACGGCAAATCCAAGCACGACCACGCTCAGGAGATGTTCTTGAAAGCGTGGGAACGGGATTTCCGTCCCGATTGGGTGTTGTTCGATGCGTGGTACACCAGCCTCGATCTGTTGAAGTTGATCGCGCGGCGCGAGTTGCGATTCTTCTGCGGGGTCAAGACGAACCGTCAGGTCTCGTTGCCCGGTGAAGAGGGTGTCTATCAGCGGGTCGATGCGCTGGAATGGACGGAGGAAACAGCGCGCACGGGTCGGCAAGTGTGGCTTCGGGCGTTTGGGTGGGTCAAACTCTTTCGGATCGTCCGCCCTCTTTCCGGCGGCAAGGAAGAGATCGGCTACTACATCACCAACGACCTGTCGGTTGGCGATCTGGAAGAAGCCAAAGCGATTCTGGGACAACGGTGGAAGATTGAGTTGTACCATCGGGAACTCAAACAGCTGACCGGAGTGGAACGGTGTCAGGCGCGCAAGCAGCGGGCGCAACGCAACCACGTCGCCTGTGCGATCCTTGCATGGGTGCATCTTTGGGAAAGAGCGCAACAACTCTCCACCACCCTTTATCAAGCGAAAGAACAACTGTTGAACGACTATCTCAAACATCAACTCACCAAACCGACAATCGCCGTGTGCCCGTAAATGCACAAGCGAAAGTCCTACTTAAATGAAAGCGACGTTGAAACACGCGCTCCGACGACTGTTGCGACTGGCACGCATTGGTGGGATGGCAATGGAGAAGTGTCCCCTTAAAGGCACGCCGGACTGCCCGTTCGACCGCCATCACGGGTGATGGGTCACCACGAGGTATATCTCGAACACCGAGCACGGAGAGGAGGTGAATTGAAATGAAGTTCAAACAAGCACTGATCGCTGCGCTGCTTCTGGCGGGCATCAGCAGCGTCGCGTGGAGCATTTCGGCGGCGTCGTCATCGGCGGGCTGCCCGCTCGACGGCACACCGGATTGCCCGCTCGTTCAATCCTGCTGTAAGTGAG
>JAQBWJ010000594.1 GCA_027625215.1 Candidatus Poribacteria bacterium | reverse complement strand
TTACGCGGAAGGCATCCTGACGGCTCCGTCGGACGCGGCGTTGATCGAGGATATCGAACTGTCGGTGAAGGCGGGGTTCAACGGGGCGCGGCTGCATCAGAAGGTGTTTGAGGAGCGGTTTCTCTATCACGCCGACCGACTCGGCTATCTCGTGTGGGGCGAGTACGGCGACTGGGGTATCGACCGCGACAACCCGCGCGCGGCGTATCTCACCGAATGGTTGGAAATCTTGGAACGCGATGTCAACCACCCGTCCATCGTCGGCTGGTGCCCGTTGAACGAAACGGCGCAGTCGATCACCGACCGCCACGCGGGGCTGGACGACGTGACGCGAGGGCTGTTCCTCGCCACGAAGGCGTTCGACACGACGCGCCCGTCGCTCGATACGTCGGGGTATTCGCATCGCATCGCCGAGACGGATATCTACGACTGCCACGACTACGACCAGAACCCGGAGACGTTCAAAGCCCGCCACGACCGGATGCGCGAAGGCGTGCCGCACTACAACGGACCCGAAGACCGTCCTTGGTCGACGCCGTATGCGGGGCAGCCGTACTTCGTGAGCGAGTTCGGGGGGATTCGGTGGAACCCGTCGGAGTCGGTTGGGTCGCACTCATGGGGGTATGGCAACGCGCCGAAGTCGTTGGACGAGTTCTACGAGCGGTTCGACCTGTTGTGCAAGGCGTTGCTCGACAACGAGGAGATGTTCGGGTACTGCTACACGCAGTTGACGGACGTGTTCCAGGAACAGAACGGCGTCTATTTCTTCGACCGCTCCGAGAAGTTCGACATGGCGCGGATTCGGGCGTCGCAGACACGGAAGGCGGCGATTGAGGACTGAGCAGACCCCCGGCGTCTTGCTGAGAGAACAGTGGGCGTCGGATGATCGCCGCGAGAATCCATGCGGTGAAGCGCTCAGGAAACGACTCGGCGGGAGTTGTCGCCAACACCCGCAATACCTGACTTCCAACCCTCTCCTGAGACAACCCATCCATTCGGCGCAAACCGATTTCTTTTGACAACGGGGCGGGGCATCGTTCACCATGCTTGCGTAGGCAACGAATCACTGAGGTTAAACTGGAATTGCGGGAGGAACTACCGCATGGTTCGACGGATTCTCACCGTGGCATTGTGTAGTCTCGGTCTGAGCGTGGGCGCGGTCGCGCAGGATGTGGCGATCATGTTCGACGGAGGGCTTTCCGTGCTCGGCGTGCCGGACGCGCCCGGATTCGCCCAAATGCTGGTCAATGAGTTGGGCGACAGAGGCGTGGACGCGGCGATTGTCAACGCGGCGGGGCTGCTCGACTACATGAACGCCAACCCCGAAGGCATCTTCCTCGTCTCTCAGGGGGTGATGCCGGGCACGATCTTCCAAAACAAAGGCAAAGCCGACCCGATTTACAACTGGCTCCGCGACGGCGGCATCGGCGGGTTCGTAGGCGACTATCCGTTCTACTACTGGGCGAACGTCGCCGCAGGCGCCGGACAGGTGAACGTCTTCGGTGTCACCGTGACGAACGGGACGGTCACGAACGTCGTGCCGACCGCGCTCGGCAAGGAGTACATGCCGTCGCTGGAAGACTGGATTTCCAACCGACCCGTCGGGCTCGCCACGCTGACGAACAACAACTTCGAGTTTGAAAGTTACGCGGACAACACGGTGAACGCCGACCCCATCGCCTTCCGCACGGAGGATATGGGCGGCTGGTTCATCAACTTCCACACGTCCTGCTGCGGCACGAACGTCCCGCCGAACGACCGCATGGCGGCGTCCTACGCGGAACTGATCTCCAACCGCTTCGTGGACGCGGCGCGCGCCGTTCACCCCGAAGGCAAAGCGGGCGTCACATGGGGAGAAATGAAGAAGCGCCGCTAACACGCGGTGGGCTGGTTTTGGTTTGAACACGATAAAGACTCCCGATGACGGACGACGTTTCGGGAGTCTTCATCGTGTTTTTCAAGTTTGAGCCAAGTCCGTCGCGTCAACGGGACGACGTGTCCGCCGAACGCGCCTTGAGCGTGCCCCACGCGACGGTGGTCTTGCCGTCGGGTTGCACGGCGAGGCTTGCGCCGCTGTCCAACATCGCGGCGACGATGTCGTCGTCGTCCAGACCAACGTTGTAGATTCGCACCTCGTCGTACGCACCTTTCGTCCAACGGCTCGATCCGCCGCGCGCGCCGATGTAGAGGACGCCCGTGTTCGCTTGCAGTTCGCCCTCGCATTCGCCCTTACGCACCTCGACACCATCGACATAGATGCGGATCTGCGCCCCGTCGAACATGCCCGCGATGTGATGCCACGCGCCGTCCATCACCGTGCCGCCGGTGAGCTCGTCGTCGCAGCCGTCCGGCAGGTCGTGTATCTGGAGGAGCACTTGGTTGTTGTAGTCGCCGAGCAGGTTGTACTCGCCGATTCCCCATGCGGGACCTTTTTCGATGGAGCTCGCCTGATCGCCGGTATCCGCGTCGATGCGAATCCAGCACATGAGCGTCATCGCCTGAAGGCTGAGGGAATCGTGGTGAGGCACTTCGACGTGCGCCTGCGTGTCGAGCAGCACGCCGCCGCCGTACCTGCCTTCGACCCATTTCGCGCCGCCGCGCAGTTCGGCGTGGTTGTTCAGTCCGCTGAGGTCGGCAGCCACCCCGCCCTTGCCCTCGTCGAACGGTAGATAGAGTACGAGCGATTCGACTTGCGCCGTCGCGCGGTGTGAGAACGCCGCCGCAAACAGCAGCGCGGCGAAGAACACGAGTTTTCGCATGGCTTTAAGACCTCCCTTAGATCGCTTCCCCCGATCAAGCGATTCGAGCGAGGTCTATCGTATCTAAAGGGGCGGGAGAATCAAAGGTCAACAACGAATTAAGCGGATCGTCAGAAGTTTGTGGAAACACCGAGATTCTCACGTCGCCTCCTGCGCGAGGCTCCTCAGAATGA
>JAQBWJ010000593.1 GCA_027625215.1 Candidatus Poribacteria bacterium | reverse complement strand
CGTCGCCGCTGCATCGCACCGTCAGTTGTCCCTCCGATCCCAACACGTCGATGCCGTAGTTGCGGTTGTCGGTCTTCGCGTAGTCAAGGAAGCGCAACTCACCGACGACCGCGTTGGGGAAGCCGTACAGCCCGTTCGCCCGCGCGCCGACGACCAGCCCGGAGTCACGGTCGCGGGGGGACATCTCCTTCGCCTCCATCACGTCGCCGAGTTGCGCGAGACGACCTTCGTACCAGACCGTTCCGCTGCACCAGTCGGGCATCCCGCCGAAACGGATCATCATATCGGCGTGATGGGTGCCCATCTCCATGAACTCGTTGCCGGACTTGCGCCCCGCTTTCGTGCGTCCGCGCACGCCGACCAACTCGCCGATCAATCCGTCTTCCAACAGCCGTTTCGCCTTGAGGATGCCGGGATGCAGGAAGTTCTGTTGGTTGATCGAGAACTTTGCGCCTGACGCTTTCGCCGCCACGACCATCTCGTCCGCCTCAACCAAGTCGATGGCGATGGGTTTCTCGCAGAGCACGGAGACGCCTCGCTCCAACGCCGCGACGGTTGGGTGACGATGCCCGCGCGTCTGTGTCGCCACCGCGATCATGTCGAGCTCGACGCTGTCCAGCATCGCGTCCACATCGGTGAAACGCGCCTTGACGCCGTATTCGTCGCCCGCGCGGTTGAGCGACTCCTCGAAGAGGTCGCACACGGCGGCGATCTCAAAGCCATCAAGCCGCTTGACCGTGCTGAGGTGTCCGCGACCCATGCCGCCGCAGCCGACCAACGCCATGCGAAATACATCCGATTGCGCCATATCCTTCATCCTCCCCCGATTCGTCGGAGCGCGTTTCCGCTTGGGCTTCCGACTTCACCTTGACACGCTTATGTCCACGCACTATATATGATGAAGAAGGTAGTGGGTAAGACCTGCATCCAGCGTTCGACCGGAAGGGTCGTATAAGCGTACTGTAAGTGCGCCGCCAGTAGGGTCTACTACCTTTTCTTTATGTCGAAAACCGTCTCGCTGACGATCTTCCCGCGAATCAACTTCCATCCTTGATCTTCGCCATGTTCGTGCTTGCGATAGATCGCGTTGCTGACGCAGTCCGCCAACTGAACGCCGTTGCTGAAACGCGAGTCCATGTACTCGATCTCGACCTTCGCGTCGGAATCGGCGTCGAAGCGAAGTAGGTAATCGAGAAACGGCTGGAACTGGAACACGGAGCGAGTGTGCTGTGTCCGGTGGTCGATCACCAACGTCGCATGATCGTGCTGCGCGAGGTAGTCCACCGTCAGCAACCCGACGCAGTGGTTCCACAGCATGTTTGAATCGCGTTGCAGACGCGGCGCAAGGCGAAACTTATCCACGACAAGGGCGCGGATTTCGAGCCGCGTTTCCGGCAGCGCGAGCCGTTCGAGCGTGTACTCGCGCACCTCCCACGAATCATGGCTCGCGTGCAGCTCGACGGGGCGTTTTCGTTTGAACCGAGCGCGCGTCTTCTTGGCGATTCGGGCGACGGCGTTCGGTTGGTCGGTGGCGACGGACACGAAGACAATGTGTTTGGAAGATCGGTCGGAGAAGCCGAAGTCGCCGGATTCGTCGATGAAGACCGTCGGGTTAAGGATCGGGTCTGGCTGAAACACGTCGCCTCTCTAATATCGGGGTGATCGCTCGCGCCAACGTCTTCGCGCGACTCGTTGTGCCATGTGAAGCCGATGAATACAATCGTCTTGAAACGCGAATCAACACGATCACACACAAGGGAGACGACATGCGGCTCGGCGGATTCTTCGGCGCGGGGACGATCCACGATCTCAAACCGCTCTGCGACAAAATGGACACGTACGGGCTCTCCGCGCTCGGCGCGCCGGGAGGGTATACGTCGTGGTCGGATGATGACTGCGCCGCGTACGGCGAGAGGGCGCGGTCGCTGAACATGGTCGTTGGCGAGGCGGGCTTTTGGCAGAACCTCCTGTCGCGGGACGAGAACATTCAGAACGAGCGGATCGCGCGGGTGCGGCTGATGCTGCAAAAGGCGGACGCGATGGGCTGCCGATCCGTCGTGACACTCGTCGGGACGGATCACCCGAACGACTCGCCCGTGAAGGCGACGGCGTATATGTACTCCGAAGACGCGAAGAAGGAGTTTTACGAGATCGTCATGCGGGTACTGGATGGGCTCGACCTGAAGACGACGAAGTACATCATTGAGCCGTGGACGAACACGTTTTTCTATCAGCCCGCCGATATCCGCGCGTTCATCGAGCGGGTCGATCATCCGGCGTTCGGGGTGCACCTCGACCAGATGAACATGGTCAGCCAAGCGACCTTTTTCAACACGACCGCGCTGATCCGCGAGACATTCGATCTGCTCGCTCCGTACGTCGCCAGCGTTCACCTAAAGGATGTGCAGTGGGATCACGGGCACCTGTTCTACAAGTTGGATGAGGTGAACATCGGCGACGGGGTGATGGACTACGACGCCTACCTGACGCGGCTGACGGAACTTCACCCCGACATGCCTTGCTACTGCGAACACATGGCGACGGAGAAGGACTATGCGCTGAACTGGGCGCGGTTGCACCACCTCGCGCGGAAGTCGGGGACGCGCTTCCTGACGCGGGAGGACTCGCTGACGGTGTGATCGGCGGATAGGAGGGGACGCGATGGGCGAATCGAACGGACGGCACACGATCCGCTACCGCGTGCTGAACCACGACTGGAAAGAGCCGTACCGCGAGGTGGAAGTGCACGCGACGCGCGACGAAATCCGCCAACTCACCGATGAGGGTTGGTTGCTACGCGAGGCGATGTTTCAAGGCGAACATCTCGAACGGCTGCGTGAGGCGATGGACGAACTTGAAGCGGAGGAACGCGATCAACACGGCGGGGTCGGTGGGTCGCGGCGGTTCGGCGGGCTGTTCCTGCGGCATCTGATGGACA
>JAQBWJ010000592.1 GCA_027625215.1 Candidatus Poribacteria bacterium | reverse complement strand
ACCTTACCCCCCACATCATTTTCGATCTGAGGGGAGAAATGACGTGGGAAAATTACATAGCCGTCAGATTCGCTCGAAGTAGCGGATGCGCTCCCAATCCGTCACGGACTTCTCAAATTTGCGCTGTTCCGTCCGCGCGAAGTGGAGGATATGTTCAATCACGTCGTCGCCCAACGCTTCCCGCAGAAACGCGCTGTCCGCTGCCTCGTCAATCGCTTCCGGCAGCGACGAGGGGATATGCTCCAACGTCTCATCGACATAGGCGTTCCCGACGTACATCTCACCCGGTTCAACCTGCCGCTCGATCCCGTCCAACCCGGCGGCGAGCAGCGCGGCATACGCCAAGTACGGGTTCACATCCGCGCCGGGGATGCGGCACTCGATCCGCAGCGACTTCCCTTTTCCCACAACGCGGAACGGCACGGTGCGGTTGTCGCCGCCCCAACAGATCGCCGTCGGCGCAAAAGTGTCGGGCTGATAGCGTTTATAGGAGTTCACCGTTGAACCGAGAAACAGCGTGATCTCTCTTGCGTGTTCCAGCATCCCCCCGACGAAATGGCGGAAGATCGGCGCGTAACCGTTGCCGTCGGCGAACACGGGCGAGCCGTCTCTCGCGTCCCACAAACTCAGGTGGATGTGGCAGGAACTCCCCGCCTCGTCGGGGTGCCACTTCGCCATGAAGGTGATCGACTTGCCGTGCGCCCACGCGACCTCTTTGGCGACGTGCTTGTAGATCATGTGGCGATCCGCCATCTCAAGCGCGTCCGCAAACTGAATGTTGATCTCCTGCTGACCCGGACCCCACTCGCCCTTGCTCGTCTCGACCGGGACGCCCGACTGATGCAGGTGGTGGCGTATCCCGCCGATCACGTCGTCCTCGCGCGTGCCTTGCAGGATGTGGTAGTCCTCAATGTACCAGCCCGCGCGGGTGAGGTCTTCGTACCGCTTGGCGCGCGCCGTGTCGTAAGGGTCGTTGAACAGGTAGAACTCCAACTCGGAGCCCGCCTTCGCGGTGAAACCCGCCTGTTCGAGCCGTTCCAACTGACGCCGCAGAATGGTGCGCGGCGCGACGGACACGGGCTTGTGAGACGGTTCGCCCTCCAGATCGCATATCACGATTGCCGTCTCCGGCAGCCATGTGGCGATGCGGAGCGTGTCGAAGTCCGGCACGGCGTGGAAGTCGCCGTAACCCGTCTCCCAACTGGAGAGCGCGTAGCCGGGAATCGGGTCCATCTCCATATCGACGGTGAGGAGGTAGTCGCAGGCGTGCATGCCGTCGGCGAGGATATGTTCGGCGAAGAATTCGCCGTGGATCCGCTTGCCGACCAATCGCCCGTAGTAGTCCGGGATGACCGCAAGCACCTGCGTGATCTCGCCGCGCTCGATTCGCTCAACGAGTTGTTGCGTCGTTAATCGCCCGTGTAGTGCCATCTCGCCTTACCTCAACGCGGTACGGATAAAAAGGGTTCGGCGAACCGAACCCCCTCATGAATTGTTGTCGGTAGGCTACGCGATTCGCGCCCGCATTTCAACGCCGCGAGCCGAGAGAACGCGCCATGACATTCGTGGTGAAATGGGTATTGATTCAGAGCCGTCATTGTATCGAAGGCGTCCGCTGAATTACACTCGATCCGGCTAGCCGCACGGCATCAACGTCACGGTTCACGAAGGATCACGCAATGGCGACGACATTGGCAGAAATCACGCGGCTCCAAACGCGCGTGGCGACCCTACCCCCTCAAATCGACCTCAATCCGCGATTCGATGAGTGGGGCATCTCCGTCCGACCGCAGTTCAAACGCCCGACGTGCTCGGTTTTCGCCGTGATCGGCGCGTTGGAGTACGCCTTCGCCCAACATCGCGGCAACGGCGTCCATTTGAGCGTCGAGTTCCTCAACTGGGCGGGACACCGCGCGACGGGGCGCACCGTTGACGGCGGCTTCTTTTGGGAACTGTGGAACGGCTACGAAGCATACGGCGTCTGCGACGAGGCGACGCTCCCCTACGACACGGCCGCGTTTGACAACGACCTCAATCCGTCCGACGCGGTGTTGAACGCCGCCGTGAAATCGAAGGGCGTTGCCAAGCGACTCCACTGGATCAAAGAGTGGGACCCGAAGACGGGACTGACGGACGACGAATTTGAAGGCGTCAAACGCGCGTTGGCGGACGGGACGCCTGTCTGCGGCGGCTTCAGATGGCCCCACCAAGCCGAGTGGACGGACAACGTGCTCCACATGCGCGAACCGCACGAAGTCCGCGACGGACACAGCATCCTTCTCAGCGGCTACCGCGACGACGACTCGCAGCCGGGAGGCGGGGTTTTCCTGATCCGAAACTCCGGCGACCGAGAACGCCTCAGCGCGATGCCGTACGCCTACGCTTGTCTCTACATGAACGACGCGGCGTGGATCGAACCGCGCGTAACGTGACGGCTCAATCGGAAAAACGACCTCTTGGAGAGCGACCGCATGAACCCCTTTGGCGACGCGCTCGGCGCGTTGGCGACGCCGCCTGTCGGCAGAAACCGCCGCGTGTCCAGCAACGAACAACCCAACTGGAACGACGGCAACTTCGACATGACGCGACTCGCGCCCGGCGAGGTCTTCGAGCTCCCCATCCTCGAAGGACCCGGTGTCATCAACCATATCTGGATGACGAGTCACTCCGGCGGCGTGAATGAACTGAACTCGATCAGCCTTCGCATCTATTGGGATAACCAAGAGCAACCCGGCGTTGAGGCTCCGCTGGGCGACTTCTTCGCGTGCGGCTACAAGCCCGCCGTTGTCGAAAGTTACCCGGTGCAGGTGTCGCCGTCCGGCAGTCTAACCTGTTTTTGGCGGATGCCGTTCCACCAAAACGCCCGCATCGTTGTGACGAACGACAACCCCGACCGCGCGACGGGGCTCTACTGGATTGTGGACTACGTGCAGTTGGATGAACTGC
>JAQBWJ010000591.1 GCA_027625215.1 Candidatus Poribacteria bacterium | reverse complement strand
CCGTCTCGCTCCTCCTCGTAGGGGAACATGCGCGTGCCGCTGCGGACTCGTCCCGGCGTGGACAGGCAAAACTCCACCCCGTCGGGGCTTACCATCGGGATTAAGTAAAAGGCGTTTTCATCCACCAAGGCGGTCGTTTCGGAGTTGTCTTCGTAGGTGGAAAGCAGATGCCACGCGATGTACAAACAGGCGGTCGAAGCGGTCACTTCCGAGCCGTGAATGTTGCCGTCGATATAAAAACCGGGCTTGTCGAGCGGGTCGCCCGTCGCGGCGTTCGTGACGGTCAACGCCCAAATGTCGCGCCCCTCGTAACTTTTGCCGATGGACTCCAACGACGCGAGATTCGGGTAGTCGTTCGCCATCGCGCGGAGCAGGTCGGCGCATTCGTCGTAGCGGTAATACTTGGTGAAATCGGGTGCTTGCATGAATGTTGACTTGCCTTTGGTCGTTGAGGAAAGACGGCTGGAACAACACCCTCCACAATGGATGCGAACCATCGTGTCGTCAAGTGAAACGTCGTACGATGAAAGAGGGCTCGATAGGTCGAGCCCTCTTTCATCGTGTTTAGTCGATGTGCCGTTTAGCGAGCCGCTTTCAATGCGCCGAGCGTCGTCGCCATCTTGGAGACGGGATCGACGGATAGCGTCGCCAACTCATCCATGCTTTGTTTGATGTCGGCGTCGGACAGCGCGCGGTTCCAAATCTGCACTTCGCCGATCACCCCGCTAAACCGCTGACCCGTCGCGCCCCACGACCCGATGACCGTGTTGCCCGCCGTGCCGAGATAGTTGATCCCCGACTTACCGGCGTCTTCGGCGACCTGTTCGCCGTTGATGTAGATGCGGCGCAGCGTGTCGTCCACATCGAGCCAGTACGCGACGTGCTGCCACTCGTCCGCGACGGCGGCACCGACCGCGTCGAGGTCGTTGCTGTAAAAGCCCATTCGCACGGTCGCGTTGGTGTATGTGCGGAAGTGCATGCTGGTGTTGAGCGCGTTCACCTGCGTCTGCGAGAACACGCACTGTTCCAGCGCCCCGGTGAGCGTTGGGTTCACCCACATGGTAATGGTGAAACTGCGGCTGTCGAGCGGGATGTGCGGGAACGCGACGTCGCCCGACTCGCTGAAGCCGAGCGCCGTCCCGTACTTGCCGTCCACCCATTCGACGTTTCCGGTGATCATGCCTTCCAACCCGTTTGCGGAGTCGTCCGCAACAACATCGTTCTCGTCGTTTGCGGAGACGTACAACAGGAGATCGTCATCATCCAGTTGGAGCGCGTGCAGTGACGCCGTGGTGAGCATCGCCGCCAATGCAGTCAACAGTAACGTTGCCGGTTTCTTCATCCGAGACCCTCCCTGTGCTGCGACGCCGCGCAGCTCCTCGAGAAATGCCGTCTGTGTAACGGGCACATTGGTTGCCACCCCAAGTGACCCTCCCAACGTGGTACTTACCGCATCCCGCGAACCATGTCAATTCCGTATGAAGTTTGTGTGAAGCAAATGAGACGGGTTGAAACCGGAGGAAAACGGGTTCATCCTATCGACCATACGCCGAAGTACAGCCCGATGTCGGTTTGCCCTTTTTAAAAGTCGGGGTTGACGCTTTTGTCTGGCTTCGGTACGCGCTTTCGCCTGAGACGGGGTTTGGCTGATTCCGTACGACACCATTTGGAGCCAACTTGAATGTCCTCGCCTGATAACCGCATCGTCCAAGAGAACCGCAAACCGGGCACGAACGAGTGGCAACTCGTCTACACCCAGTTCGATAACCCGGAACTGCTGCGTGGCTACCCGATGATCCGCCACCTGCGGTCGTCGTCCATCGAGGGGTACGCCTCGAAGACGAGCCTTCTTGCGGGCGAGTCCATCGACTTGATGGTGAGCATGAGTCCTCCGGGCAAGTTCACCGTCGATTTCTACCGCATTGGCTACTACGGCGGCTTGGGCGGGCGACACATGGCGCGGATCGGCGCGTTCGACGCAAAGACGCAGCTCGTTCCCATGATGACGATGGAGCGGCTCCGCGAGTGCGCGTGGGAGCGTTCCGTGACGTTCACCGTGCCGGACGACTGGACGAGCGGCGTCTATCTGGCGAAACTGTCGCGCGACGCACAGTGGGGCGCGCAGAGTTACATCGTCTTCGTCGTGCGGGAGGACCGTCCGTCCGACCTGCTCTGCCAAGTGAGCGATCTGACGTGGCAGGCGTACAACAAGTGGCCCGCGAACGACTCGCTCTACGACGACGGCGCGGGCAACATCTGGTACACGGGACCCAATGTGCACGTCAGTTTCGACCGACCTTACGCGAAGTACTGCCAAGTGCTCGACGCGCCGCTGTCCGCCGGGTCGGGCGAGTTCCTCTTGTGGGAACACCCGATGGCGTACTGGCTGGAACGGGAAGGGTACGACGTGACCTACTGCTCCAACCTCGACCTACATTTTCACCCTGAAATCTTGGATCGGACGAAGGCCCTCGTCTCGGTCGCGCACGACGAGTATTGGTCGCGGGAGATGTTCGAATCCGCGATCACGGCGCGGGACAACGGGTTGAGCATCGCGTTTTTCTGCGGGAACTCGATCTATACAGAAGTCGAGTTCTACGACAGCGGCGTGACGGGCGATCCCTGCCGCGCGTACGCCCGCAAACGCAACTTCCCCGACACGGAGCGGCTGATGGGCGTCAAAAGTTACGGCTCGGCGTGCGGCGATTGGGTCGTGTCGAAGCCGAATCATTGGGTGTACGAGGGGACGGGGTTCGCTCAGGGGGATCGGATTCCCGGCTTGATCGGGTGGGAGTATCACGGCACGCCCACCGACATACCGGGACTCGAAGTTGTCGCCTCGTCGGAGATGTACCCCCGACAACGGGAGGAAACGCATCACTCCGCCATCGTCTACCCGTGCGAGAAGGGCAACTGGGTGTTCAACGCGGGGACGATCTGGTGGTCGGAG
>JAQBWJ010000590.1 GCA_027625215.1 Candidatus Poribacteria bacterium | reverse complement strand
ATAATCGAACGCATTCGCCGGATTGACCGTTTGCACCCATTTCTGAAAGATGCCTGACGTGAGCGTCCGCATTGTGACGACGCCCATGTCGCGTTCGGTCGCTTCCACGATGCTGCCGAAGGGTCGTGTCGGCTCGGCGGGATGCTGGTAGAGGAGGTTGTAGGCGATCTGCATCGTGTCGAACCGTCCCGACTCGATGAAACGGTAGACGGCGGGGTTTGTGTCTTCGCTTGAGAAGCCGATGAAGCGGGTCGCGCCCTCGTCGCGCAGACGTTCGAGTTGTTCCAACGCGCCGCCGTCGGAAAGAATCGCGTCGGCAGCCGCCGATGAGAAGGAGCCTCCGTGAAACTGAACGAGGTCGAGCCGCTCCCGCCGCAGACGTTTCAGGCTCGCCTCGACGCTGCGGCGAATGTCGGTCGGGTTTGAGCCGACCTTCGTTGCCAAAAACACGGGTTCGCCTTGAAGCGCGTCGCCGAAGATCGTTTCGCTCGCGCCGTCGCCGTATGCGGGAGCCGTATCGAAGTACGCGACGCCCAATTCGACGGCGCGGCGTATCGCGGCGATCACGGCGTTGCGTTGGCGCGGATCGGTGGGGGAGTACTCGCCGAGATAGTTCGTCAACCCCGCCGGAGCGCCGCCGAAGCCAAGCCGACTGACGACCGCTTCGGTTCGACCGAGCCGCGCCGTTTCCATCTCAAGGCTCTTGCGTGACAGGTTGAGACGCGCCCGTTTCGATGGCGCGTTCAATCGCTTCGCAGATGTGTTCCGTGGCGATCACTTGCGATTCGAGGATGCGACATGCCGCGTCACCCTGAACAACCGCCGCGAAGTGTTCCAATTCGAGTCGGTAGGCGTCCGGGTAACGCTGAGGGAACGAATAGAGCGGTTTCGCCGACACCACGCCCTCGCCCGTGTGGGCGATCACGGCCGATTCCCGCCGATTGTCCAGTTGCAGCATCCCAAACGAACCGAACGCCTCGACGCGCTGGTCGTACCCATAGTTGCAAGTGCGCGACACGTCGATCACCGCGAGCGATCCGTTCTCGTACTGCATCGTGACGACGACGCCCTCGAATTCGCCCCACGCCTTCAAGTCAGGGTGGTGCGCGTAGCCGACGGCGGACACGCGCACCGGCACGCGATGCGTCTCCGAGCCGCCCATCACCCAGTTGGCGATGTCGATGTCGTGCACCATGCAGTCTTTCACGATGCCGCCGCTCGTTTTCAGGTACGCCTCCGACGGGATCGGCGAGTCGCGCGAGGTCAGTTTGACGAGTTGCGGCGTCGCCTCGCCGATCCGGGTGCGGAGCGCGTTGAACTCCGGGTCGAAGCGGCGTTGGAAGGCGACCATCAGGGCGCGGTCGGCGTCACGGGCGAGGCGGTAGCAGTCGCGCACGTCGTCCAACTCGCCGAGCGGCTTTTCACAGAAAACGTGGTATCGGCGCGACAATGCCTCTTGCGCGAACCTCGTGTGCGTGTGCGTCGTCGTGGCGACGATCACCGCGTCCGCGTCGAGCGTGTCGAACGCTTCGGTCGGATCGGTCTTCCACGCGCAACCGAGCGACGCCGCCAACGTCCGCGCGCGGTCCGCGTCCTGATCGACGACGGCGACCGCTTCAAACGCGGGGCTGACGCGCAACGTCGTCGAGTGGAACGACCCCGCGCGTCCCGCCCCCAACAGAATGACCCGAACAGGTTTTTTCAAGGCGATCAATCCCAACGCATCGCTTCGAGGTGGTTCAACACGGCGTCCGTCGCTTCGGGCGTGTCGATGCGTCTCAGCGCGTGAACTGAGAAACCGCGCACGTAATGGTTCTCGTCGCGCAGCGCTTTCGTCAGCGACGGGATCGCCCCCTCCGCCTTCTTGCCAAGCCGAGCCAGTGACAACGCCGCGTTGCGTCGCACCAACCCGTTACCGTCCGACGCGAGCGTGTTGCCGAGCGTTTCCGTCGCGGCGTCCGTGTCCTGCGAGGTGGTCCCAAGCGCTTCGGTGGCGTGGTTTCGGGCTGTCTCGTCCTCATCGTTCGCGCGGCGTGTGAGCGCGTCACGAGACGAAGCCGCCCGCAGCCCCATGTCGCCGAGCACATCGGCGGCGCGAGCGCGAACACCCGCGTCTTCCGAGTCCAAAGCGTCCGTCAACCCGCCAACGGCGACCTCGCCGATCCGGTTGAACGAGTGCATCGCATAACGCCGCGTCGTCTCGCGTTCGTCTCCAAGCGCGTTCACGAGATGCGGCACGGCGGCTTTCCCCATCGAACTGAGTTCGTACGCCGCGTTCACCGCGACCAACTCCGATTCGTCGCTGAGTCGTCCCACCAACTCCTCCAATGAAGCGGTCGGTTCAATCGGCGTTTCGCCGACTCTGCCGCGATGCCAGTCCCACATGTGCCGCCGGATGGCGTCCTGCGGGTCGTCCGACGACTCCCACTCGGCTCCCGTATGGTTCCAACTTGGCGTCGTCGGTTCCGACATGCGCGTGAACAGGAACTTCACCATATGGCGCGTCTTGTCGGACACGTTCGCCATGCCGCGATGCAGCAGGTCGTAATGGACAATCGTGATCGTGCCCGCTTCGCCCGTCAACGCGAGTTCATCGTCGTCGGTGAACGGCTCGCGTCCCATGAGGTATTGCGACTGGGGCATCACCGCCGTCGGACCCAACTCGACGGGTGTGTCCTGCGGATAGTAGAACGCCATCAGCCAGCGCGTGTGATGGTGACGGCGGTTTTCGTCCACCGCGAAACGGCTGTTGTGAAGGCTGTCCTTGTGCATCCCCTGACCCTTGCTGCCGGGCATGTTGTTGTGACAGTGCCGATGAAGGTGCAGGTAGTAGTCGTGACCGAGAATACTGCCCAACGCGCTCCGCACTTGGGGATGGCCCCACACGTCTTGAAGTTCGGGCAGTCGCGGGAGCAGGTTGTTCGTCGGGTTGCCGTGTTTCTCCAAGATCGTTTC
>JAQBWJ010000589.1 GCA_027625215.1 Candidatus Poribacteria bacterium | reverse complement strand
GCGTGACGTTCGTCTCGTCCGCCGCGGCGATCAACGCCCTCGCATATCCGCGCGCCACTCGTTGGTTACGCAACGACTACTCTCCCGTATCGTTTCAATCTCAAGTCGTCAATTCGATAGCTTCGAGATCATTTCATCGACAACGCGCCGTTGACGCGCCTCGTCCAAGTTTTCTTGCAGAATCCGCCGCGTCGCCTGCACGACAAGGTCGGCGACTTCCGACCTCAGCGTCGTGATCGCGGCGTTCGTGTCCTGTTCGATCTGCCGTCGTCCGCGTTCCGTCTCCGCCTGAGCCGCCTGCCGCGCCTCTTGGATGATGCGGTTGCCCTCCGCTTCGGCGCGTTCCGTCGCCAATTGGAGGCGTTGTTGCGCTTCGCGTTGGATATTCGCCAGTTGCTCCTGCGTTTCGTCTTTCAGCCGCGCCGCTTCAGCCTGATTCCGTTCGATCTCGTTCAGGCGCGTCACGATATCGTCGCGCCGCTTGTCCAGCACGCCGCCGACTCGACGGAACACCGTCAGCCACAGGATCAGCATCATCACCAGGAAGCCGACTATTTGCGCGATGATCAGTCGCGGCTCGAGGTGCATTTGCCCGGTGAGTCCGCCTCCCCCTGCCGCGTGATCGCCCGCTTCTTCCGTTGCGGCAAACAGCGGCGAGGCGAGCAGCGTCAGGGCGAGCGCGTTCAACCGCCATCCGGCGCGCCGAACGAGATGTGAAATCGAGTTCACCATAGTCCTCATATCGTCTCAATCGCTTTGATTTCGCCGGAGGGCGACGCGCGTCGCACCGCCCTCCGCAATCGCGCAAGGCGATTTACATGCCCGCCGCTTGAGCCGCGCTCTTCGCCATTTCGACGGCTTGTTGCGCCGTGATTTCCGGCAAACGGTTCATCAGTTGCAGCGCGATCACGAACGCCAACAGCACCAGCAGTTCGATGAACGCCAGACCGATCAACATGGCGATCTGAATGTTACCCGCCAGTTCCGGCTGACGCGCCATCCCTTCCAGACCCGCCGCAATCGCGCGCCCTTGACCGAGACCCGCGCCCAGAATCGCAATCGGCAACGCCAATCCGACCGCCAGCGCGGCTAACGCCAGATAGATCATGTGTTTGTCTCCATTTTTGAGTCGTTGATTTAGGGGTGTTTGTCGCTTCTAACGTTCGAGGGGGCGATGCGTTCTCGACTCGTCCCCTCTTTTGCACATCTCATCCGTGTGAGATGACCGCTGTTTCAAGAATCGTTTTGTTTATGAGTGCGCCGTCGCCGCGTGCCCGTGTGAATGATCGTGGTCATGGTCATGCCCGTGCGAATGGTCGTGACCGTGATCGTGGTCGCTGTGTCCGGCGTGGGCGACGAACAGTCCGATGTAGACGGAGGTCAATACGGCGAAAATGAACGCCTGAATGATACTCGCCAAAAGCCCGATAAATAAGACCGGAAGTTGCACGGGGATGTAAAACAGTTGGATCGACAACTCCCAAAGCGCGAGCAAGACCAACTCTTTCGCGTACATGTTCGCAAACAGCCGCAACGACAACGACACCACGCGCGAAACCTGCGTGATCGCTTCCAACGCGAACATGAACAGTTGGAGCGGCAGCATGAAGATCGGTCCCTCGATGACGGCGAGGTGTTTGATGTACCCCCACACGCCGATCTCCTTCAGGGCGATCAATTGCACCGCGACAATCGAGACGATGGCGAGCGCAAGCGTCGTGTTCAATTCTGCCGTCGGCGCTTGCACCGCCGGAAGAAGCCCCGCGAGGTTCCAAAACAGCACGACGACGAAATAGGTGTTCACGAACGGCAGATACTTCTTGCCGCCTTCGCCGAGCACCGGGGTAAACGTGTTGTTCAGCCCCTCAATCAGCATTTCGATCAAGTTCTGCGCGCGCGTTTCAGGCAGTCGTCGCAGCCGCAGGGCGAGCAACCCCATCACGACGAGCATCACTAATCCGAAGAAGATGGAGTTCGCCACCACGTCGACCTGACCCCAATTTGCGAGCGACCGCAGTTCCGCCCGCCATGGCATCGGGATCAACAACGCGACAATCGACTGATGCCCGCCCTCCGCCGCATGTCCGACGGACGGCAGCAACGCGGCGACCAACGCCGTCAGCGCGATTCGCCATTTACCAAAAACCTGTTTCGCCGAATTCAACACGCCATCCCTCAAAAAAACCACTCGATCAATCTCTCAATGAACCGGAGTCGGGTTCCCCGACCATGCGCGACGACTCGTCATCCGAACGACCAACAACGCCACGACGGACACGTAAATCGCCAACAATCCGGCAGAGAAGTACCCGACGCGCACCGCGTCCGATTTCATGCAGACGGTCAACACCGCGCCGATCCCGACGTACTTCAACAGGATCAGAAGGAAGATCGCGCCGCGATTGCCCCCTTTGTCGTAGATGCGCGCAAGCATCCGTTCCAACAACCAGAAACTCGCCAACGCGACGCCCGACCCTAACAGAAAACTCACCGACGCCGCGATCCCGACGAACAAGCACGCGCCCGACCCGACCACCGTCCACGCCGCGCCAACGAGATAAACCGCCCGCACAAATCGACTGCGTTTGTAGGGTGGAATCGGGTTCGTGTCATCCGTTGTCGGGGTTTCGTTTGTCAACATCCGACGACCCCTCGTCTTTTGCGCGTTTGTGACTCGTAGAGCCGTAAAACCGCTTGATGACCCGCGTGATCTCCAGTGTCGCCGCCGCGATCCCGACGCCGAGTCCGACGAGAATGCCCGTCGTCTCGTGGTCGAACTTGCCGCCGATCCATTTGCCGCCGCCGTACCCGATGAGCACGCACAACGCCAACGTCATCGCCAGCGAGGTCAGTTCGCCGACCTCAATCGTGCTCATTTTGTTGTGATCGGGCGACTTACGAGCCATGCGTCGCCTCTCCCCCCGATCAACGCCGTAAAAGCGCTACTTCGTCGCCGCCACCGAC
>JAQBWJ010000588.1 GCA_027625215.1 Candidatus Poribacteria bacterium | reverse complement strand
GGGCGAGTATTCGCTCGAACGGTATTTGCGGTGGTTCCGTTGTCCGCAGGCACGTGAGCGGTTTCGATGCGTTCGGGCGGCGATCCTCGAAGCGGGTGACTTCAAGGAAGCGTATCGGAAGGACTACATCGCCTTCGTCGATCGCGGGCGGTACAACCGCTTCCTACTGTTCCCGCAGCGACGGAACTTCCGCTTGGCGACGCAGGAAATCCGCACCGAGGCGATCATCCTGTCGAACGGGTCGCGGTTGACGTTGAAGGAAGGGTTGCTCGAAGCCCTGCGCAACGACTGCACCGCGGTTGAATACGAGATTCTGAGGAACTACCTTGACGAACGACTTCCCGACGCCTGATGCGCCGTCCCCCTTGGATCGGTGCGCCGCAAACCTGCGAGTGTTGTACGATGCGATCGTCGGCCATCAGCGCGCGACGGGTCGGTTGCCGATGTGGTTATCCGACCTGTTTCCCCGGTATCTCGATGACGCCTCGGTTCTGTCATGCCCGGCGGCGGGCAAGAACGGTTCGGCGAACATCCACGATCCGAAGATGCCTTGCAACTACGACTATCAGTTCGCGCCGCTCCCGCTTCACCGAAGCCTCAAATGGGAGCAGTTGCGGACGATGGGCACGCTCATCCCGGTCGTTCGCTGCTGGCATCACGCGGAGTCGGAACGCGCGATCCTCAACATCTCCTACGATGGGGGAACCTACCGCAGTTCCGGCACATGGGAACGAGACGTCGAGGAGATCAAACGGCAGTTGAAGGACGCAAGCCAACCCATGCCGCACCTGAAGATTCCCGTCGAACTCAAAATCGCCTGGTGGCTGCTCGAGCGCGTGTAACGTCACGAATGGAGAGCCGTTATGTCCACGGTGCTCGTAACCGGTGGAGGGGGGTTCATCGGTTCCCATACGTGCAAAGCGTTGGCGAACGCTGGGCACATACCTGTCGCATACGACGATCTGTCCGGCGGTCATCGTTGGGCAGTCAAATGGGGTCCCTTTGAACACGGCGACATGCTGGACTCCGATCGTCTCCAAACCGTGATGCATCGTTACGGACCGTCCGCCGTCATTCACTGCGCGGGCAAGATCCTCGTCGGAGAGTCCGTCACCGATCCCGCCACCTGCTACCGAAACAACGTCGTCGGCATGATGAACCTCCTCGACGCGATGCGCGAACACGGCGTCGAGCGAATCGTGTTCTCAAGCACGTGCGCGGTCTACGGCATCCCGTGCGAGATTTCCATCGCGGAGTCGCATCCGTGCGAACCGATCAATCCATACGGGCGGAGCAAACGGATGGCAGAGCAATTGCTGACGGACTTCCACCACGCGTACGGCGTTCGATCCGTCATCCTCCGATATTTCAACGCCGCAGGGGCGGATCCCGATGGTGAGATCGGCGAAGCCCACGAGCCGGAAACCCACCTGATCCCGCTGCTCTTGGACGTTGCGTTCGGTCGCCGAGATCGTATTTCGATCTTCGGCGACGACTACGACACGCCGGACGGAACGTGCGTTCGGGACTACCTCCACGTCTGCGACATCGCAGCGGCGCATGTCCTCGCGTTGGAGTACCTCGATCTGGGCGGAACCGGTTGCTCGTTGAACCTCGGTGTTGGACGAGGGTATACCGTCCGTGAGGTCGTCGAAACGGTGGAGGCGGTCACGGGGAGATCGATCCCGACGGTTGTCGCGGAACGACGCGAAGGCGATGCGCCGGTTCTCGTCGCAAACGCTCGGCGCGCGAAGACAACGCTCGGTTGGACACCGCAGTTCCCCGATCTGGCGACACAGGTGGAACACGCTTGGAAATGGCACAGAGCCCACCATACACCGTGAAGGTACGACGCGACGAAGTTCCGCCCCGTGCAATTCAACCGCCAAATAGGTCTTGATCCGGTTCAACCAGAACCGATCGCCAACACCCTTCATGCAGTACCAGGTCATCGTGCCCGCCGTCGAAATCATGACACGGCGGCTCCTCCCATCTATCCCGACGAAAAATCAACAAAAATGCCCACGCTGACAGCGGATGTCAGACCACCTGTGATATGATCGTTCCCGATTGGAGATGCCGTGTCCGAACACACCCGACCGCCGATTGAACGAATGCTCTGGTTCGACCGACAGGTACGTGATGAACGATACCCGAATGCCCGCGATTTAGCGGAACGATTCGAAATCAGCCAGAGAACGGCGTATCGCGACATCGACTTCATGCGGACGCGGATGGGAGCGCCTATCGAGTACGACGCCGGACGGCGCGGCTATTTCTACACTGCGACGGACTTTCACTTGCCGACGTTCGCGTTGACGGAAGGAGAATTGTCGGCGGCTTTCATCGCAGGCAAGGTGATGGACGAGTTCTCGAATACGCCCTACGCGACGCAGTTGCGGACGGCGCTTCGTAAGATCACCGGCTTGTTGCCGGATACGATATCGATCGATCTCAGTGCGCTGGGAGATAGTATCTCCTTCGACATGGGTGCCAAAAGGCACATCGACATCGAAACGTACCAGGTCGTGTCCGATGCGATGCAGCGTCGTCTGCGGCTCAGAATTCGCTACTACACGGCGAGTCGTGACACGGTCTCGACGAGAGAGGTTGATCCGTACCACCTCTACAACCACCTCGGAGATTGGTACCTGGTTGCCTACGACCATCTGAGAGGCGAAATCCGCGATTTCGCTTTCAATCGCATCCGGCGGGCGGAGCAAACGTCGATCCACTTCTCAATTCTTGACGGATTCGATGCCGCAACCCATTTGGGACAAGCGTTCGGAGTTGAGAAAGGCAATACACCGGAAGTCGTTGTAATTCGGTTCGATGCGTATCAGTCCCGATGGATTCGCGAGCGGGTATGGCACGACACGCAAACGATAACCGAGCACGACGACGGCGGACTGACGCTGCGGTTTGAGGCGGTCGGTTTGGAGGAGGTACAACGTTGGGTGCTTCA
>JAQBWJ010000587.1 GCA_027625215.1 Candidatus Poribacteria bacterium | reverse complement strand
CGATGTCGAACTCGTCGTCGTCGTCGATGAACAGCGCGGTCGTCAGCCCCGCTATCGCCCCGACGCCGCTGCCGACGCGCATCATCCAACTTCTGCCCGCGTCGATCCGCTTGTCGTGTCCGAAACGGTAGCCGAGATATCCGCCAATCGGGATCGCCGCCGCGACGGAGCCTGTGTACCAACGGTCGCGTTCGATGTCGGCGAGATCATCGTCATACTGCAGAATGAACATCGGCACGGCGACGCCGAGTCCGCTCGCCAGTACCGAGCCCCAAAAGGTCATGTCCGCCTCGCCTTCGGTGATCTCGGCGTTGCGGGTCAGGTAGTGCATTCCGAGCGTCGTCAGGGTGAGTCCCGTCATCTGACCGTAGTGGTGGAGTCGCGCTTCGGCGCGGTTGCGGCGTTCGCTTTCCCGATGAAACTCGTCGATCTCTTCCTGAGTAGGGTAGGGAGACAGTTGCAACGAGTACTGATCGTGCATGAGGCGCGGGACGTTCCCGAAATATATCCCCGCGTAGGAGGCGTTTTGGAGCATCTTCGCGTAGCCGATGCCCTTGTCGTAACCCGCCGTGCGTAACAACGACGCGACGAACGCGCCCCCGCCCGTGAGCATCCACGTGCCCGTTTGAGCGCGACCGCTCTCGAAGTCGGCGACTTTGGAGATGCCGTTCCCGTAGACGAACAGCCCGTACGCCGTCGTGTGAGCGACGAGCCCCAATCGCCCGGACGCCAACAGGTCGCTCGACGCGCTTGATCCAACGTCTTCAAGCGCGCGCGCCGCTTCGGGCGACACGTCGATGGGTCGCTCGACATAACGGAGATCGCCGCCTTCGTCGTAGGTGATGTGGGCGATGCCGCGACCGTCGCCGCCGACCGTCACGAACGCGGAGCGAAAGCCGTCGATATCGGGGAGAAACTTGTGGGCGTCCCGTTCGTCGGCGTCGATGACGCTGCCCACGCCGGGAAACAGTTCGATGACCACGCGCGATTGCTGCGCCGACGCGCAGACCGATCCAAACGCGAACGCGACCAACCACGCTATCCATGCCGCGCGGTTAGCGAACGCCGTCCTCATTGAGTGTTCCGCCATTCCATCAAACCGGGATGATCCGGGTGTAACTTGAACGCCGCCGTCGCAATCGGAGCGCCTTCGTTCGGGGCGGCGCGAACGATGGCGAGCGCGCAGTCCTGCGCGGCGCGTACCGTGTGCGGGTCGAGCGGCGCGGCGGCGAGCAACTTGGCGAACTCCGTCAAGTCGTTCTTGCGGACGCGGCGGGTGATCCGCGCGGTCAACAGGTAGATGTCCGACCGATACAACGCCCACCGCAGCGGATCGACTTCCGCCTGCGTCATGTCGCGCTTGAGTTCGTTCTTGATGCGCGACTGGGCGAACTCCAAGTTCTGCTGCGACGCCTTGTCCGACGGGTCGTGCAGCAGCATCCGCCCCAACGAATCGACCGCTTTGCCGTACTGGTTGAACTCCAGATAAAGATACCCCAAAACTCCGTGCACGGCGGGGGGTCTTGCGGATTCGGGGATGCGCTCGAACTCGTCGATGGCGCGTTTGAAATCGCGTTCCTGATAGGCGCGGTTGCCCGCCCCCATCGAGAGGTTGATGATCGCCTCCAACGCCCATTCGTCGCGTTCGTCGCGGCGGAGGATTTCGGCGAAGGCGCGGGCGGACTCCTCGCGGTTGCCCGCGTTGCGATGGGCGAGTCCGAGCACGCGGTATAGGTCAAGGTACTCGGAATCGAGCGTCAACGCCTTGTTGAACAGGGCGATGGCGTCGCCGTGACGCTTCATTTTGTCCAACTCGACGCCGTGACGGTAGTACGCGACGAACAGGTTTTTGCGAGCGTGTTCCGACTCCGGCTTGAGCGCGTACGCCTTCTCGAAAGCGACGAGGGCGCGGGCGAAGTCGTTGCGTTTCGAGTGGATGATGCCGATCCGCACGTATGTCTCGGCGGAGTCGGGTTCTTCCTGCAAGAAGGCGTCGAACATCGCCAACGCGCGCGACGGGTCGCTCTCCTGCGTTGCTTCAGCCCACTGCCACATGGCGCTGCGGCGGTTGTGGATCGCGGGTTCGAGTCCCGGTTCGTACTTCAATGCGGTGTTGAAGTACTTGATCGCCTCCGCATAGTCCGCCGCGTCGATCTTTCGGATGCCGAGGTTGTTGTAGGTGCGTGCGAGGTTTTCACGAGCGTCCTCCGAGTCGGGTTCGCGGACGAGCGCCTGTTCGTACACGTCGGCGGCTTCCGCGTCTCGGTCGAGGCGGTTCAGCACGACGCCCAACTGGACCGCCAGCCCCGTCCGTTCGGGGTACAACTCAATCGCCCGTCGCAGAGGAGCCTCCGACGCGGCGTAGTTGTTCGCCTCCATCGACTCGTTCGCCACCTCCGCGTAGAGTCGAGCGAGGTTGCGACGCGCTTTGCCGAAGTCGGACTGCATCCGCAGCGCGGTCTCGAAGGCGGCGATGGCGCGGTCGCGTTCGCCCTGCTCGACAAAGGCGATCCCGGCGTTGTTGTAGTATTCGGGGCTCGATTCGTCGGACGTTTCGAGGCGTTCCATCGCTTCGCCCGACCGACCCGTCTCCAAGAACGCGCGGACGAGTTTGTCGCCCGCCTCCTTCATTGAGGCGTCGAGGTCGAGAGCGGCTTGCAGAGAGTGGATGGCGTCGTCGTACGCGCCCATGTCGAGGGAGATCGCGCCGATCTGGTAGTGGAGTCGCGCGCTCGTCGGGTCGTCTTCCAACTGACGACGCAACAGGTCGAGCGCGTCCCGATGAAGCGAGTGGTTCACCGGGTACTCGTACAGTTTGCGGAGCGTTTCGACATCGCGCTCGGTGGGCGCTTGGGCGTCCGACGCGGGGGACATGATGTCCTCGTCGCGGTCGCTGTGACCCCAGATGCCGAAGGCGTGACCGAGCTCGTGCAGGCAGACGGTGAGCATCTTCTCGCGGGTGAGGCGTCGCCCC
>JAQBWJ010000586.1 GCA_027625215.1 Candidatus Poribacteria bacterium | reverse complement strand
CTGTACATGACGGTGGGAGCGATGCGTCGCACCGCTCCCACTGAAAAAATCGGATTCGCCTGCACTATCGACCCACGAATATCTTGGAACGGTTTGCGCGCCTCTGCGCCGCGTGTTCGAGGAGGCGTCCTGTTAAGAATGCGAAGGTGGTCACGGTAACGCCAAGAGCGACAATCAACTGCGCCGCGTCGATCAGACTCGATACGATCTCGTACATTGGGGTTCATCTCCAGTCGTCGAAAATGTGTGAGAGTGAAAACGCGCGATCACCTCACGACGTTTCGATCTCCCGCTTGAGAATCGACCGACTCACCCGTTAAACTTCACCTCCACTGACCTGCGATCCGATTCACGGAGGAGAGAGCCCAACGATGCCGAACGACCCGCACGCCGATTTTCTCCGCGACGGCTACTTCATCCAACGCGACCCGATCATCCCATTCGAGATCGCCGGAGCCGCCAGCGAGGGGATGGACGCGCTTCGTCGCGGCGAATACGACACCGGCACGCCGCCACAACCCTCCTTCTGGAACGTCGGCGATCCGATGACCAAGTTGTGCAAGATCGAAATGCCGCAGATCGCCAACCGCGCGATCATGTCGCTGGTGAGTCACCCCGCGTTGGGCGAACTCGCCGCCCGCGTGTTGAACGCCACGATGGTGCAAGTGTGGTGGGTGCAACTGCTCATCAAGCCTCCGAAGGTGGACGACGCGGAACAGAAGAACCGTATCGGCTGGCATCAGGACCGAAACTATTGGGGCTCGTGGGAGGCGGACAGCGAACTGTTCACCGCATGGGTCGCGGTGAGCGATGTGCGCGAGGAGTCGGGGCCGATGAAGTTCGTGCGCGGCTCGAACCGATGGGGCGTCCTCGACGGCAGCGACTTCTATGGGCAGGACTTGGAAGGTCAACAGAAAGGGCTCGCCATCCCCGACGGCAAATCGTGGGAGGAAGCGTCCGCTACGTTCCCTGCGGGCGGCGTCAGTTTTCACGACCGCCTGACGCTTCACGGCAGCCTTGACAACCTCTCCGGCGAAGAGCGACGCAGTTTTGCGATCCACATGCGTACGGAAAATTCGCGCCCCGTCAACGATGAACGTCGAGGACTGACGCAGTTCATCGACAACGAAGATTTCTGTCCCGTCATCTTCGGAAGTCTGTGACGGTCAAGCGGATGCCCTCGCGGACGGCGCGACCCATGAGTTCAACTGAAGGTCGTGTTCCGGGTCGGTGCGGTGGTTCCACATAACGGGGATATCGCGCCACAGCCGTTCGTACAGCGCATAGCCGCGACGCCTCATCAGGTTCGCGTACTCCGTCGTGACGTTTCGACAGCCGACGCACTCGTTCAACTCGCGTTGACCGTCGATGATCTCTCGAAGTTCTTCACTGAGCGACTCATCGATCAGCGACGCGATCTCCCACGCCCGATGCGGGTCGCCGAGATGCTGCGCCAACGCAAGCGGATCGGCGATGTACGACATCAACAGTTTCGGTATGGGTATCGCCCGCGCATCACCGAGTGGGAACTCGGTGAACCAGCAGCATGGGTAAACGGCACCGCCGTTGATCGCCACTTGATCGTCCGTGTCGGAACCTAAAAACCCTCTCGCTCCGGCATGGTTGCGACAATACTTCACCCCGTGATCCATTTCCGACACCAGTCCGGCGCGCACCGCTCGCGCGTTCGGCACAAGGTCGTCCACGATAAACCCGCTGAAACGGTCCTGGATATCCGCGCCGAAGAAGTGCGCCGTCAATACCTTTGGATCGTCCGACAACGATTGGAAGTCGCTCGATCCGACAAACCGCACGCCCTCCTGCCGCAGATTCTCTGCGACCCTCGCGTAATGCCTCTTTCGTTCCTCAAACTTCTCCTCGTCGGTGTTGCCGCGCCCGTGATAGATGTCCATGCTCGCCACGACGATCCGCCGAAGTCCCGCGTCTCTCAGTTCGCCGACCAGCCGTTTCGTGTGATCTCGGTTGCGAAAGAAATCGCCGTTTGTTTGGATCGACAACAATAGGTCTCGCCCGAACCGTTCGCGGCAACGGCGAATCGTATGGAGCGTCAGCGGCAGCGCTTCAGGATGAAGCACCTCGCCTCCGCTGATCTCGATTTCGCGTATCAGGTGCGGCAGGTTCGCCACCGTTCGGTCGATATCCTCGAACGTCATGGAGACGCCGTTGGGTCCCGACCCGTTCAGACAGTGACCGCATGTCTTATGCTCGATTTCATCGTCGTCGTTTCGGAACGCGATCCCGTTGTTGCACTTCGTCGTGATGACGAAATAGGTGGAGTCCTTGCGATTCAAGTCTGAGGGCACGTCCGTAGCGTCGAGCGATTCGATGAACTCCCGCATCTGAGCAGTTTCAAACAGTTGTCGATACCCGTCTCGACCAAGACCAATCCGCTCCGCTGCGGACGCGACGTGACCTCCCCACGATTCGCCCGCCTCGCCCTCAGGATGAAGGAACGCCCAAGACCGAATTTCTCGAGCCCACCGAAACCAAGTGTCGAGTTCGCGCGAAATTGATTCGGTGGTCATGCGGATATCCCGTGAGAGGTTTGCGGATCGAGAAAGGGAGGCTGAGTCGTCCGAACCGACGGGTTCGACGACGAGGATAACGGTCGCCCACGAGCCGCCTACGACGACGCGCGTTCTTGATAGATCGCTTTCAGCGGCACGTCGTTCTCTTGGGGAAGATAGAAACTGAGCGCGTCGTCCACAACGCCGAGCAATTGTCGCTGAATGGGGTTCGCCCTCTCGACCAATTCGTCCGGCATTTCGATATAGTCCATCGGTTTCACCCACCGGTAGGCATACCCGATGAAGACCGTTTTTCGAGGCTGGTCATAATAGTTGTGTCCCTCGCCGTGATAGGTGCGCTGCTCGAAGAAGAACGCGCCGCCCGGCTTCATATTGACGGAGATCTGTCCGCGAGCGCCGCCCGTCGTCGGGACGATGGAGGGACGC
>JAQBWJ010000585.1 GCA_027625215.1 Candidatus Poribacteria bacterium | reverse complement strand
CCCGGCTTCAGGTTCCCGATGGAAACGCGCCCCGTGTTGATGCCGATGTGGACGCTCAGTGGCGGCACTTTGAACTCTTCTTGTACCTCGATGCTCAACCGGTCCATCTCTTCCATCATTTCGAGGGCGCACCACACGGCGCGTTCCGGGTCGTCCTCGTGCATGATGGGCGCGCCAAAGATCGCCATGATTTCGTCGCCGACGAGTTTGTCGACAACGCCTTCATGCTTGTACACGATGTCGCCGAGCCGCTTGTGGCATCGGTTCATCACTTCGGCGATCAGTTCCGGCTGCGTCGCAAACTTTTCGCTGAGGGCGGTAAAACCGCTCACGTCCGAATAGAGCAGCGTGACCATCTTCCGTTCGCCCTGAAGACGGCTCGCCCCTTCTTTAATTTTCTCTTTGAGATATTCGGGGATCGATTCTTCGAGCAGTTTCAATCGTTCTTCGTCGCTGCCGCGCACCGTCGTCACAAGGTCGGCTTTGGCGGTCTTCGCCAACGGCTTGTAGACCGTCATCGGACGTTCGATGCCCTTGAGCGTTCCGGGCGGCAGTTCTCGCAGTACTTCGTACTCGAAGTACTCTTTGGTCGATTCGTAGGCGTCGGGGCTGACGCAGACACCATTGTCCGGCGCTTGCGTCTTGAGCCGTGCGGACAGGTTGATCGTGTCGCCGATCACCGTCGTGTCGATGGTGCGCTCGGTGCGGATCTGCCCGACCCAAGCGTTCCCGCTGTTGACGCCGACGTGAATGTGCGCCCCGTGTTTTTCCGCGACTTCGCACATTTCCATCGCCGTAAGCACCGCGAGAACAGGGTCTTCCTTCGAGGCGGTCGTCGTGCCGAACGTCGCCATGAAAAAGCCGCGAATGATCTTGTCGATCACGCCGCCGTACTTTTCGACCGCCGAATTGAGGTCTACGTCGAAGCCGCTCTTGTTCATGGCGACTTCTTCGATCTCGTCCTGCGACATGCTCGGGTGCGTCTCGAACCCGGCGATGGACGCAAAAATAACCGCGACGGGGCGTTGACCCCCGCGATTATCATCGACAGTCATCGCGTCGTGCTGTTCGAGTATTTCTTCTTCGTCGATCGGCGAGACCATCAGATCGCTCGGATCGACAACGGGCGCTTCCTCCACGACTTCTTCAATAGCCGTCGGAGTGTCGCTGTCGCCCATCAGATCGTCAAGACTGGTGACATCATGATGTTTGTCGGTCGGGTTATCCGGTACCATTTACTGCTCCGTCCGAACGGGAGGCGGTGACTTCCGCACGAGCGTTTTCCCCATGAATACCGTCTGGCTCTCTCAGCATACTACATTCGCGCCAAATCGTAAACAAATGGATACACTCGCGGCGTCCGAAAAACAATATCGGTCGAATCGAATACGACATGAACGAATTAAGCGAAGAACGTCCGCATCTTATCCAGTCCGATTCGCGCGACTTCCGAAGGGTCTTGTTCCCAATACGCTTGGTTGAACAGTTCGAGCGATACGTACCCCTTGTAACCGGAGTCGAGGATGCGCCTCTCCATCTCTTTGAGAGGACCCACGCCGTCGCCCGGCATGACGCGGTCGGCGTCGGACTGCTCCAAGACGGGCTTCCCGCCCGGCACGTCGTTCCAGTGCCAGATGGCGACGTTGCTGCCCGGCACGAGCGAAACCTGCTCAACGGAACCGCCTCCCCGCAGGATGT
Source organism: Candidatus Poribacteria bacterium (assembly GCA_027625215.1). Lineage (GTDB taxonomy): Bacteria > Poribacteria > WGA-4E > JAQBWJ01. The sequence goes on along the minus strand of JAQBWJ010000585.1, from coordinate 1,285 downwards.
GAAACGGGTCCATCACGACGGTCGCATCGGGGTGATTCGCGTCCTGCACGATCTTCCATGCCTGCGGAATCGTGTGGACGCTGTTCACAAAACCGAGAAACTCCATTGCGGGTAGAACGCCCGCCGCTTCGCCAAGTTTCAACAGTTCGCGGTACTGCGCGCCGCCCGTCGACAGATCAACCTTGTCGCGCGGCGGGCTGGCGATCATCCGTTTCGCGCCGACTTTCGCCGCGTGTTCCAACTTTTTCTTTGCGTCATCCAACGCCTTTTGATGCTCGTCCCCCGTGGAACCGAGCCAACCGAACAGCGCGATCACCGTCGGCACGGCGAGTCCGTGATCGTCCAACGCCTTCTTCACATCGGCTATCGAACCGCCGCCCTGTTCATACTCGGTGAGTTCGTTGCTCCACAGTTCAATCGCTTGATAACCTGTTTCACCCGCAATCCTGATCTTATCCATCACCGGAGTCGGGCGGATGGTGCTCGCGTTGAGGCAATATTGGAAATCGGACATGGGCTTCTCCGTTAAAACGACAATTAAAGGGGGACGCTCGACGCGGCGTCGAACGTCCCCCGTAGGTTATCGCGGAACCGACCTGTTGTTCAATCGCGTTAACGCGACTTGAGCGATCCCCAAGTCGTCGCCATTTTGTCGCCCGATGAGACGCTCAAAAAGCCGAGCATCCCTTCCAACCCGTTCGCGTAGGCGGGCGCGATATCGGCGGCTTCCAACGCTTCGTTGGCGATCAACACCTCGTCGATCAACCCGCCCGTCACGCGACCGATTAAGACGGGCGATCCCGGATTGCCCGGCTGCGCGTTGCTGGGTTGCTCGCCGTCCAACACGCCGTCCACATAGATGCGGCGCATCTCCAAGTCGTACGTCATGACGGCGTGATGCCACTCGCCGTCGGCGATCAACGTTTTGCCGTTGAAGTTGCCGACATCCTGCTGTGCCGCGGTGCCGAACGCGAAATGCACCGTCCCCGCGTTCTGCGCGACGTACATCGCGTAGTTGCGGTTGGGCCACTGGTCTTTTGCGAGAATGGTCATCCCCCAGTCGTTGGGAATCACGTCCACGTTGATCCACGCCATTAGGGTGAAGGTCGGGGTGACAAAATCGTCGTGGTGCGGCACTTCGACGCGGCTTCCGGCTGACTCAAAAGCGTTGCCGAAGACGCCTTCCGTCCACTCCGCCGCGCCGATCACCTGTCCGTGATGGTTTCTGCCTGAGATGTCCGTCACTTCGTTGCCGTTGTCGCCGTTCATCAGCCACGCGCCGACG
>JAQBWJ010000584.1 GCA_027625215.1 Candidatus Poribacteria bacterium | reverse complement strand
ATCTCCTGCCCAAGATGCGACACGGCGATGCCCGCGCGCGTCTCCCCGCCGTTGAGGACCGCGCGACACAGATCGTCCACGCAGTTCACCGCGCCGCTGGAGCGCGTCCAGTCCGGGAACTCCTTGACGACGCTGCCTCCGTGACCGTCGTACACCCGCCACTCGAACTCCATCCCGTTGCCGAGCGTCCGCAGTTTGCCCTTCGACCCGTGCACCTCGAACTCGTAGCCCGTACACGGGTTCATCGTGCCGCGCGCGCCGTTCTCGAAGGCGAAGTAGGCGTTGTGGATGGGCGGGTCGTTGTCGGTGCGGTTGTCGGCGAAGTCGTCCGCCGCGACGCCCGCGTGTCCCTGCGCGTGCTTCACGGGGGAGTCGCCCGCGAGGTACAGGAGCATGTCGGTCGTGTGGGTGTGCGTCCAGAGCGCGCCGCCGCCGCTGTACGACACGACGCTCTGCACGTTGCCGATCTCCCCGCCGTCGATCAACTCGCGCAGCCGCCAGAAGCCTTCCTGAAAGCGGCGGTTCACCCCCAAGTTGAACGCGACGTTGTGCGTGCCCACCGCGTCCCGAATCGCGTCCGCCTCCTCCATCGAGCAGCAGAGCGGCTTTTCGCAATAAATGCCCTTGACGCCGTTCTCCGCCGCGAACCCGATGATCTCGGCGTGATTATTCGGGCGCGTGCAGATGCTGAGGATTTCGGGCTGTTCGGTGGCGATCATCTCGCGGTAGTCCGCGTAGGTCTTGGGGACATCCCACTTCGCGGCGAGGGCGGACGCCTTCTCCGTCAACACATCGGACGCCGCGACGAGCGTTGTGTATCGGGACTCCACATGCGCGCCCGCGTGACAGTACGGCGGCACGAAGCCCGGTCGCCCGACCATCTCGTCGTCGATGAAGCCGCCCATCCGCCCGCACCCGACAATCGCCGCCTTGAGTTCGTTCGCCATCGCCACAACCCCTTGTTCGCATGAAAAATCGCGGTTGAGAAGACAGCATAACGGAGAATCGGGCGGGCGATCAATTGACGGGTGAGGAGATAAATCGGTGGTTGGAAGGCGCGGTTACAACTCGCGGGGAGTATCGCCTGTCGCGCTGTGCTTTCGGTTCTTCCACACGGCGCGCCCCGACAGCCCCAGCAGCCCCGCGATCAGCACGTACATCGAATGAAACGGCGCCATGATGGGCGCATAGATCAACAAATCTCGCCGCTTAAAGAGGCTCAACCCTCGCCATAGCAGCAACGCTTCCGGCGTCCACTTCATCGCGGCGATCCCGACCGCCCACCACATGGGCGCGATCCCGACGATCCCCAAGCCCAACGTCACCGGGACGAGCAGGTTCACCAAGTACGCCACCACCATGAACGCAAGCGCCTCGACGCGGTTCTCAAGGCTGTTCGACGCCCAGCGCAGCCGTTGTCGGAGGAAGTCGCGGAAGGTGCGCTGCGGGTGGGTGCGAACGGTCACGTCGCCGTCGCAGGTGACGCGGATGTTCCAGTCCGTGTGGCGGTTCACCCACTGTAAAAACATGTTGTCTTCGGCGACGGTGAAGCCCATCTTCATGAACCCGCCGAGCTCCTCGTACACGACGCGGCGGTACGCGAGGTTGTTCCCCGTGCAGGCTAGCGCGACGTTCCACCGGATGCTGCCCGCAAACGCCGCGAACAGTCCCAGCAGTTCGAGCGACTGTATCTTGATGAAGGGTCGTTCGCCGTCGCGCGGCGCGTCGAGCATCGAGAATCCGGCGACGACGCCCGTTTTCTCGTCGAACTGCTCCACAATGCCGGAGAGCCACGTTGTCGGGACGACGCAGTCGGCGTCCGTGCTGGCGATGATCTCGCCGCGACTTTGGCGGATGCCCGCGTCGAGGGCGTGCTGTTTGCCGGTGACAGAGGGGTCGTTCGCGTCGGCGAGCGCGATGACGCGCAGTGTGTCGAGGTCGGCGCGGTGCGAGTCGGCGCGGGCGCGGGTGTCGTCCGTTGAGTGGTCGTCGATCAGGAGGATTTCGTAGCGGTCGGTCGGGTAGTCCTGCGCCGTCAGGGAGGACAGGCAGGCGTCGATGTTCGCGGACTCGTTGCGCGCGGCGACGATCACCGAGACGAACGGGAGGTCGTCGGTGGCGCGGCGGGTGCGGTTGGCGTGGAGGAGCCAGAGTCCGAGCGTGAAGATCGCGGCGACAGCGGCGTAGATTGCCGTTAGCGCGGTGGTGGTGATGAATAGGTAGTAGATAGCGGTGTTCAAGACGGTTGATCCATTATAACGAGTGTAGAAACTCCCTGACGCCGTTGAACGATACACTATCCAATGGAAAAACGATGTCCGAAAGCGCCTGACCGAAGCGACGACCCGGTTCTTCGGTCGTGGATAAATAAGCGTAGATGCGGGTCTTGTCAGGGTTGGCAAGGCTACGGTCGGAACGTTCAAGGCATCTGAGAAACTCATTGACACACGCAACGACGGCACTATCCGCGACCGCTTCGAAGCAGAGCGTTTCAAGCATTCCACCGCGTCGATTGTCCGGTGTGATGAATACGGTGACGCTCGGCTTACCGTTCTCGTCTTTGCGCGTCATCGGCGCGGTGGGAATGGGAAGCGACGCGGTGTCAAGACTGCCGCAGACGGCGCGAAAGGCGTTCTCTGCGTTGTCGTCGGCATCGCGCATGATGCCGAGAGAGGTGATATTGCGGCGAAAATTCGCGTTATTTCGGATCATCCGCAATTCGCGCCTCAGCCTATCTTTGCCCCCGTAGGGGTAGACTTGAATATGTCGGAGAGTCGGTAGGCTTTCAAGAAATCGGTCGAAGAAACGCTTTTCATCGTCGCCTTCGACCAACAGCAACGACGTGATGTGATCGCCGTCAAACGTGATATTGCCTGTTGGTGTCGACTCTACGGTGGGGTTGTTTCGTTCGCGCATCACCGTACCTCAACCCGTGATTCAATCGCCGTCTGCAACGTTTCTTGGTCGTAGGTGACAGCTTCAATT
>JAQBWJ010000583.1 GCA_027625215.1 Candidatus Poribacteria bacterium | reverse complement strand
GGCAACCGTCGCCGTTTTATACGGGTTTGAACTCGGAACGCCCGTTTCATACGGGTTTGCGCTGACTGCTGCAATTTGCGGCGCATTCGTGTTCGCGGTGGCTCGTCCGCGACATTCGGAAGTCCCACAAGAGGCGATCATCGGGATCGTCTACGCGGTGGCGTCTGGCGCGGCGATTCTCGTCATTGATCGCGCGCCTCACGGGGCGGAACAGGTGAAAAGCCTCCTCGTCGGCTCGATCCTGTGGGTGACGTGGGAAAAAGTCGCCGCCACCGCCGCGCTCTACGCGCTGATCGGGTTGGCGCATCTCATCTGGAAGCAAGCGTTTTGGCGACTCTCCAACACGCATCACACGGCTAAATTGAATCTCCGCGATGTTGGCACGGACTTTGCTTTTTATGGATTGTTCGCGCTCGTCGTCACAAGTTCGGTACAGATCGCCGGAGTCCTTCTGGTCTTCTGTTTCTTGATTGTGCCTGCGGTCGCGTCTGCCATGATGACGGGAAATCTACGGAGCCGGTTGGTCTTCGGATGGTTGTTCGGCGCGGTGGTGAGCATCTTGGGATGCGTCATTTCATACGCGATGAATCTGCCGACCGGAGCAACTATCGTCTGCCTGTTCGGTGGGACGTTGCTCTTTTTAGCGGCAACACGGCGGGTCGTTGCCGTGTTGCGGTGATCCTTCCTCCCGACGACAACACGGGAGCGAAAACGTGAAAGAGTCGGGAAAAACGCGATGGATACGGAACTCAAGGAACACGATATCGTCTTCGGGTGCGCCATCGCGGGCGTTGAAGGGACGCTGACCGATCCGCCTCACGACAAGGAGCCGTGCGTCGTCATACTCGGCGGTTCTCATTCCCATACGCGCGACGGCGAGATGATGCACCACCGCGCCCCGAAACGCGACGCGCTCAAACGTCTCGCGGACGCGCTCGCTCGCGGCGGAGTCCCTTCGTACCGATTCGACAAAGTCCCCTTCGGCAAAAGCCGTCGAACACGTTACTGGACGGGCGTCTACGCCGACGAAGCGCTCGTTGCCGCAACCGCCATCCGCGTCATCCGCGAACAGTTCGACCGCGTCATCGTCGTCGGAGAAGGCGCGGGCGTGTACCTCGCCTGCATCGCCGCGATGAACGGCGTTCAGGCGGACGGCTATATCTTTCTTGGCGGACATTGCGGCTCAGGCGAAGAAATGTACCGCTACAACTTCGACCCGCTGGCGGAGTACGTCGGCGAAGACCCGTCCCGCCAAACGTGGGCGCGACGACACGATCTCCACCGCTCTCTCGCGCTCGGCAAGCGATACATGGAGATGTTCGACGCCGCGCGCGCCGGGCTGAACTCCTTCCTGTTGAAGGACGGAGAGTTCTCGATGATGATCGACCTGCGCCGTCGTCGAGAGGAACTCGACCTCCCGCCGGACGAGATGTTTCGCCACATCGCGTCGCCCGTCCTCGCGCTTTCCGGCGCGCGCGACCTGAACGTTGCGCCCGATCACGCCGAAAAAATCGCCCAAACGTTGCGCCGATTCAACAACGAAAACGTCGTGGCGGGCACGCTCTCCGGTGTCGATCACATCTTTCAGTTCGCGCCGGACGATCCCGTCGAAGCGTTCCTCGAACGCCACACCTTCGCGTCGTTCAATCGACCCTACGACGGGCGGCTCTACCGAGTCATTCTCGACTGGTTGGAATCGCCGGAGAAGGCGGAGCAAACGCTCGCGTCGTTCTCCTAAATCCGACGCTTCCGAGACGCCAACCCACCGATTGACTTCACCCCCGACTGCGGGTTAGCATCACGAATACACAGTCGCGCCTGACCGTAACTCTCCCGATCTTACTAAGGGCGAACCATCGGATGAACAGCCGCATCGGAACCATCGCCACCGAGTACCTCGCCGGGTTGATCGGCGGAACGCTGTTGGGTGGGGTGGCATACTTGTTCGGCGAGTTCGGCTTGCGTCTGCTTGCGGGCGGCGCGTGGAGCTCCGCGCTGTTAAGCCTCGTCGCCATCACGCTGTTGACGGTCGCGGTCGTCGTTGGCGTCGGTGAACCGATCTACCGTCTCGGTCGCAAATCACATCCCGAATGGGGCAGCCGCGCGCGCAAGGAACTGTACAAAGGCGCGTTTCTCGGTACGCCTGCCGTCATCGCCCTGCTCTCCCTGATGGAGATGGACTGGGGCGCGATCATGATGTCGGAGCACCCCTTTATCGTGATCCGCATACTGCTGCTTCTCGTCGGGGCGATTCAGTTCGTCGCCACCGCGCCGATACGTCTGCTCGTTTACACCTTGAACATTCCCGCTGAGGTCGTGATGGTTCTCGCCATGCCGGTCGGCGCGGTGCTGATCCGCCACCTCGCCCGACCCGAATCGTTCCTCGACGCTTCCGACGAAGCCGTCGCCAACGAAAACGAGGCGCATGAACACGCACCCAACGGAAACTGACGACAAACCGCGCGACGAGTGCGGCGTCTTCGGCGTTTTCGGACACAAAGACGCCGCCGCGCTCACCTATCGCGGACTCTACGCCCTGCAACATCGCGGACAGGAGAGCGCGGGCATCGTCACGTCCGACGGCGCGACGTTTTGCCAACACCGCGACATGGGGCTGGTCGTCAACGTGTTCGACGGCGACAAACTCGACCGCCTCAAGGGACACCACGCGGTTGGACACAACCGCTACTCCACGTCGGGATCGAGTTCGCTGCAAAACGCGCAACCGTTCGTCGTCCAGTACTCTCGCGGACCGCTCGCCATAGCCCACAACGGCAACTTGGTGAACGCCTTCCGCATCCGCCGCGAATTGGAAAATCTCGGTCAAATCTTCTACACAACCGCCGACACCGAAGTGCTTGCACAGATGCTCGCGCGGTCGCGGTTCGATCTGCTGGAAGACCGCATTGTGGACGCGCTCAAAGAGATTCGCGGGGCATACTCGTTGTTGGTGATGGGCAAGAACGTCCTGACGGCGATGCGCGACCC
>JAQBWJ010000582.1 GCA_027625215.1 Candidatus Poribacteria bacterium | reverse complement strand
GTCATCCTGCGTGACACGTCAATCAAATGCATGTTGACTCGTCTCCACATCATCGCATCGCCATTGGATACAATACGTGATCGTGTGATCTCGTGTGACCCTTCCAACCCTACGAGGATAGTGTACCAACCTCATCAACACGACCCACTCATGCGCTTCGACGCCAAGCGGAATCAATCGATGGATGATTTCTGTTCCCAAGCCGAGCGCGCGCGTCTCGTGAGTCTTCGGTGAATCGACGACTGCGACATGAGACTTCCTTGTGCAGTCCTGCGACTGAAACGCTCGCAGGACTTCCTCGACAGTCTTCCATCCGTCGCCATCCCGCCTATCGCGTTCGACTGTCATCCCGCGCGGAGTAAGCAGACGAGGAGGAGACTCGTTCGACTCGTTCGATGATCTGCTTTGCGGCGGTAAGTACAGTTCGTTCATCTGGACTGTTCAAGGCACGACGCAGGGCGTGCCATGCCTCGACGTAAATATCTCGGTGGATCGTCTCCGCCGCGTCGTGGTAGTAGTTCCAATAGACGGTGTCGCCGCCCGTTTCCAAGCGGGATACCCACTCGCGCGAATATCCCGACTTCGCGGCGGCTTCCTCTTGCGTTCCGCCCGACGCCCGTATCTGCGCGGCGATCCGCTTCCGGCTGTTGTCGGGGCATGTGACGTTTCGTGTCGTCTTCATGTCGCAAACGTCCTTGTGGTTTGGGGTTCCATATCGCCGTTGCGTCTCACTCCATTATCCCACACTTTTTCTCGGTCGGTTCGACCGTCTAGTTCATCATTCGTGAAACGGGATAAAGTCTGTTAATACGGGCATTTAGGGATGCTCACAGATAGCATATTTGGGTCGAAATTGGGTAGGCGCGCCGAAGCGTATTTGCTTCAAGAGACTTTGCGAGTCTTGGAGCGGTTGAGCGACAACCTCCCAAGAGGAAACGGGACTCCCGCTCGTGGATGGGACTCCGGTCTAGGACATGCCCTTCAATCGGTTCGATTTCGTACAAGGACGCCGCTCAGGGCACGATCCCTGCCCGACCCGCCCTTGTCACCTACGCCGTACGGGAAAACGTCTCTACGGGGCGCACAGCGCGTCGATTTGGGTAGGTCAACGAAGCGTCCGCACTTCCCCCGACGATGGAGCGGCGCGGCTCACTTTGGAACCGCGCCGCGTTTGTGCGGATCGTCAGGACGCCGACGCGAGTTCCATCGAGGATCGGAACTCGACCGCGTCGTCCACCTTCATCGGCATCACGAGGGCGACGTGATTCGGGTTGGACTCGTCCCGCCACAGCATCGCCGACAACGGCTCTTTCAGCCACAACGTCAGTTTGTTGCCCGTGAACGCCGTCAGCGCGTCCTTCAGGAACTTGGCATTGACGCCGAATGTCCCGACGCAATCGGACAGCGCGTCCACGTCGAACACCGCCGCGCCTTTGTCACCCTCCGCCGCTCGGACGCTCAACGAGTCCTTCCGCACGACGACTCGGATCGCATGAGTCTTGTCGTCCGTGAACGTGCCGACGGCGTTCACCGCGTCCACAAGCGCGGCTCGATCCACGAGGACGCCGTACGGGTTGTGCTTGGGAACGATCTGACGGTAGGCAGGGTACTCGCCTTCCATCGGACGACACGCGACTTCGATGCCGCCGACGCGAAACGTCACGAGGTTGTCCGTCGCGTGAACCGCGACGCTCCCGCCGACCGACTTGTAGAGCCGCACGACCGCTTGCACCGCGCTTGTCGGGACGATGTAGCCGCCGTGATCCGCGTCGAGTTCCATCCCCTCATTCAGCGCGAGCCGTCGGCTGTCCGTCGCCGCGACCGCCGCCCGCTTCCCTGTCAGGTCGAGATAGACGCCGTTCAGGAAGTAGCGGCTTTCCTCGTCCGACACGGCGTAGGCGACCGACCCGATCCACCGCGCGAGTTCGTCGCCCTTCATGCTCAACCGCCGTTCGGGATGCGACGGGAAAGCGGGGAACTCCTTGTCGGGCATCGCGTAGAGGCGCGCCCCGAACCCGTTGTCGGCGGACACCCACAAGCCGTTCGCGTTGCCGTCGCGGACTTCCAACGTGATCGACGCGGACGCGGGCAGTTTCTTGACCAGTTCGCTCAACGCCCGCGCGTTCACGCAGACGGAACCCGCCTTGCGACAATCGCCCTCGACGGTCAGCCGGACGGACGTTTCCAAGTCGGTCGCGGTCAATGTCGTTTTCCCTTGCGTCGCGTGAATCCGCACCGTTTCGAGGATCGGCAGGGCGACCTTCGTTTTCGGGGCGATCTTGACCAGTTGGCTCAGGGCGTTGTGGAGTTCGCGCTTGCTCAATTCGATTCGCATTTGATGTTCTCTTTCGTGTTGGGAGTGGCGCGGGACACATCGCCCCGCGCCGTTGTGCGTTGCGATGTCAGTCCGCCGCTTCGTCGAGTTCCGTTTCGACCTGCCCGCGATTCAGGATCAAGTCCGCCGCCTTTTGCGCGCGCCCTGCCGCGACGACCAACGCTTTCGGATCGTCCCGCAACGCCTTCATCCATCCGGCGATGTAGGCGACGTTGTTGTTGAAGGTGAAGTTGCCGATGCCCGCTTCGTGCATCAGGTAGGTCGCCGTCATTTCGGCAATCAGTTCTTCGCGCGAGTAGTCCTGAGAACCGAACGTCGGCACATGCTGACCGTCGGCGAAACGATCAAGCCGGGACTTGTGCCCCGTCGAGTGCGCGAGTTCGTGGAACAGGACGGCGTAGTACGCATCGTCCGAGTTGAATCGCTTGGGTTGGGGCATTTGAAGGTGATCGGCAGAGGGTCGGTAGTAGGCTTGATCGCCGCCGTGACGGAACGAGGTTAGGCACGTCACGTAGTCGTTGACGATCCGTTCCGCCGCGTGGATCGGGTTGAAGGTTCGGTCGGGAACGTCAGGACGCGGCGCGTCGATACCGTCGCACTGGTCGGCGTTGAACACGTTGTAGTACCGGAGCATCGGGACTTGTTTCGATTCCTTCGCTCCGTCCTC
>JAQBWJ010000581.1 GCA_027625215.1 Candidatus Poribacteria bacterium | reverse complement strand
CGATGCGATGCGCGACGCCGCCGAGTCTTTTCGCGGTCGTTCCCCCACCGTTGTCGAAACGACCTTCGCGGAACGGGGCGTCGAATTTCTCTCTGAATGATGGCCGGTCGCCAAGTGGTAAGGCAGCGGGCTTTGGATCCGCCATTCGTAGGTTCGAATCCTACCCGGCCAGCCAACCCTTCTCGATAGTCCCTCCGTACTCGAAATCCGCATGGAGGCGCTACCCCAATGACGCAGACGCAAACCGAAGCGGAAGTCCTCGAACGCATCCGTACCGCCGTGCTGGAGGTGACTCCGGCGTCGGCGATCTACCTGTTTGGCTCGCTAGCGGAAGGTCGGGCGCGACCCGACAGCGACTACGACGTGCTGATCGTGACGGACGATCCGCGCCGCCCTTTCGAGATACGTGGCGATATTCGATCTCGCTTATCCGATCATTACGTCCCGATGGACCTCCTTTTGGTCACGAACGAAGCGTTTGAGTGGCAGCGATTGTGTGTTAACACGATCCCGTTCGTCGCGGTGCGGAGAGGCGTTCGGCTCGATGGATAAAGCACACGCGGAGTACCTCGGCGCTCAACAGTGGATGAGATATGCAACCGAGGATATCGCTCTCGCGGAGCGCATTGTTGATGAAGAAGAGTTCGCTGGTTCCGTGTGTTTTCATGCTCAACAATGTGCTGAGAAATGTCTTAAAGCGTTTTTGACGATTCGCGGGGTCGAGGCGGAGCTCACGCACGACTTGGGAAAACTCTGTCGCCAGTGTTTGGCACTCGACGAAGTGTTTGACATATGGCTTCCAAAAATAGCGGGGATGTCGCGTTACGCAGTCGAACCCCGCTATCCATTCCAAGATTATCCTTCCATCGAGCAGTCGCGCGAAGCGGTTCAAACCGCCCGCGAACTGTACGACTTCACCCCAACGCGCATCACCCCGCCCGACGACGCGCCTCCCCAATAACCGCCCCCCACTCGACTCGTGCGAGGACGAACAGATCGTGGTACGCTCCTCTGCCTGACAAAGTCCGCGAGGAGAGTCGAAACCTTACCATGTCCAAGAACACCCCTATCGCCACCGCACGCGAACGCTTGGGACGAGTCCTGATCGTCGGCAGTCTGCTGACGGCGTTGCAGTGCTACTGGATCGTCGTCGCGGAGGCGATCTGGTTTGCGGTGCACCTGACGGTGCAGTCAATCGCGTTCACGTCGGTGTTCGGGCTGGTGGCGTTGTCGCTGGTGAATATCGGCTTGAAGGCGATCCATCCACGACTGTCGTTCACGAAGCCGGAACTGCTGCTCGTCTACGTCATGATGACGATAGGCGCGGGGATGGCGGGGCACGGGTTCATGCAACTGCTGCTGCCGCTCAAGGGTCACGCGCACTGGTACGCCTCGACAGAAAACGATTGGGGCGAACTGTTCCTCCAATACCTCCCCGACTGGCTCGTCGTCTCCGATCCCGCCGCCCTGAAAGACCATTATCTCGGCGAATCGACTTTCTACACCCGCGAGCACCTGCGCGTCTGGGCGAAGCCGATCTTTTGGTGGACGACGTTCATCATGGCGTTCGCGCTTGTTCACTTGGGGATCGTCCAACTCGTGCGGAAGCAGTGGGTGGAACAGGAGAAACTCACGTACCCGATCATCCAACTGCCGCTGGAATTGATCTCCGAGCCGAAACGGCTGGCGTCGCGCCCGCTGTTTTGGGGCGGGTTTGTCGTGGCGGCGGGGTTCAGCGTGTTGAACGAACTGAGCCTGTTGGTTCCGAGCGTGCCGTACGTTCACCTGAAACTGACCAACATCGGTTGGTGGTTCAGCGAGAAGCCTTGGGATGCGGTCGGGTGGTTGCCGGTGTCGTTCTATCCGTTCGCCGTTGGACTCGGCTACTTTATCCCGCTTGACCTGCTGTTTTCGAGTTGGTTCTTCTACCTATTCTGGAAGGGTCAGCGTGTGCTGATGGCGGCGTCGGGGACGACGGCTCGCGGCGGTTCGTTCAGCGGATTCCAGGGGATCATCGAGCAATCGACGGGCGCGTACATGGCGGTCGGCGTGATGGCGGTGTGGGTGTCGCGACGGCATCTTGCGGCGGTGTGGCGAACGGTGCGTGGAAAAGATCGGTCGCTGGACGAATCGGATGAGCCGATGTCGTACAACGCCGCCTTGACCGTCATTCTGCTCGCGTTCGTGTTCCTGATCGGGTTCAGCGTTCGCGCGGGGATGAGTTTGTGGCTTGCCGTGCCGTTCTTCCTCGTCTACTTCCTCATCAATTTCTCGATCACGCGGATGCGGGCGGAGATGGGTGTCCCGGTGCACGACATGCACAACGGCGGTCCCGACCAACTGTTCCCGCCGATGTTCGGGGCGCGTCGATTGGGCGCCCGCAATCTAACCGTGATGGCGCAATACTGGTTTTTCAACCGGGCGCACTACTCGGACTTTCAGCCGGGACAGTTGGAAGGGTTCAAACTGAGCGAGAGGGTCGGCGGGCGCAACCGTTCGATGTGGATCGCGCTGGTCGTGTCGGTGTTCGTCGGTGTGGTGGCGACGTTTTGGGCGTTTCTGGACACCTCGCACCGGGTCGGGATGGCGGGGCGCGTCGAGTGGTTCGGGTGGGAGCCGTTGAATCGGCTGGCGGTGTGGTTGACCGTGCCGGAGGAACCGAGCCCGTCCACCCCCATCTTCGTCGCCGTCGGCGCGGCGACGACGTTCTTCTTCGCCTTCATGCGGACGCGCTTCATCTGGTGGCCCCTTCACCCCGCCGGGTATGCCGTCTCGAACAGTTGGGGGATGGCGACCGTCTGGTTTCCGCTGCTGATCGCGTGGGCGGTCAAGGGCGCGCTGCTGAAGTTCGGCGGGTTGGGCATCTATCGACGCGGGATGCCGTTCTTCATGGGGTTGATGATGGGCGACTTCATCGTCGGGTCGTTCCTGTCGGTGACGGGAACGGCGTTGAATACGCGGGTCTATGCGTTTTGGGTGTACTGACGGCGCTCACGGGGGGCG
>JAQBWJ010000003.1 GCA_027625215.1 Candidatus Poribacteria bacterium | reverse complement strand
GAGTCGACCGATATCGTCTCAAAGTTCAGGCGTACGATACCACGCACTTCTGTGCCGGAAGTATATCCAGCGTATACGTCGCCCGTTTCGGGATGAGTCCAAAAAGTACCGACTCCATTGTTCCCGATCCGACCGTCTCCGTTTGTCTCATTCGTGACGACATTTCGGAACACATAACCCTTCGACGACGCGCGTCCCCGCCAATGAAAGAGGACCAGATCGGGATCGTCCGGCGACGAGGCGACGTCGTCGAGCGAGGTATCGATATTCAGGAAACTCACCTCGATCTCATCCCACGTCTGTCCACCATCTTCGCTGCGATGGAGGCTATCCGATACCTGCTTGTAGACAACATTTCGAAATTGGCGACAGATTGCATACGTCCCGTTTGGAAATGGACCGAACCCATCGTCGAAGTTGAAGGTGTTCCCCAAGCCGGACGCTAGTGTCTGCCATGTCGCCCCGGAGTTCGCCGTTCGCAACAATCGCATCCCGTCGGTCATATCCCATGACGAGACATAATAGGTGTCTGGCGGATCGTATAATAGCACTTGCTGTACGTTGTCGAGATTCGTGAAGGCGGGGACTAACTCGTAATCTTGCGACTTCGCAAACAACACAGTGACAATGAACGTGATCCATACAATCGGTCGAAATCGCCGAAGAGTCATGTGAGCCCTCACGATGGGGTCGATGGAACGAACTTGCCCACATACATATATCGGATCAATGAGAGTGTGTAGGGCAAACGTTTACGACTCGTCCTCCGTCCCGACCCCGTAACTCTCCAACTTCCGATACAGCGTCCGCAGCCCGATGCCGAGCAGTTTGGCGGCTTTCGTCTTGTTGCCGTCCGCCGCGTCGAGCGTTTGCAGGATCGCCTCGCGCTCCATGTCCTCCATCGTCATGCCGACGCGGAAGCCGTCTCCGCCGGAGGTCGGCGCAGCCTTCGACGTGATCGCGTCCGGAAGGTCGGCGGGGGTGATCACGTCGTCCTCGGCGCTCAATGTCAGATACGATACGAGGTTGCGGAGCTCGCGCACGTTGCCGCTCCACTCGTGCGCCTGCAACGCCTCCATCGCGGCGCGGTCGAACCGCTTGGGCGACACGCCGTGCTCCTCCGATGACTGCCGAAGGAAGTGCTCGGCGAGCAGGGGGATGTCCCCGCGTCGCTCCCGCAGCGGCGGGATTTCGATGGGGAAGACGTTGATGCGGTAGAACAGGTCTTCGCGGAACTTGCCGTTCGCCACCCACTCGGCGAGGTTGCGGTTCGTCGCGGCGATGATCCGCACGTCGATGGGGATCGCCTTCGTCCCGCCGACGCGCATGATCTCCCGCTCCTCCAACACGCGGAGGAGTTTCGCCTGCGCTTCGACCGTCATCTCGCCGATTTCGTCAAGAAACAGCGTGCCGCCGTTCGCCTCCTCGAAGTAGCCCGGCTTGTCGCGGACGGCTCCCGTGAACGCCCCTCGGTTGTAGCCGAACAGTTCGCTCTCGACCAACTCGCGCGTCACGGCGGCGCAGTTGAACGCGAGGAAACGTCGGTCTTTGCGCGGGCTGAGGTGGTGGATCGCGTGGGCGATCAACTCCTTCCCCGTCCCGCTGTCGCCGAGAATGAGCGCCGTCGCGTTCGTCGGCGCGACCCGACGCACCATGCGGTAGACCGACTCCATCGCGGCGGATCGCCCGATCATGTTGTCCAACCCCGACGTGCGATCAAGTTGTTCCTGAAGCGCAAGGTTCGTCGCCTGCAGACGGTGTTTTTCAATCGCCTTGCGGACTCTGGCGCGGGTCGTCTGCACGTCGAGCGGCTTTTGAAGGAAGTCGGCGGCTCCGGCGTGCATCGCCTCGACCGCGCCTTCCACCGAGCCGTACCCCGTCATCACAATCACCTGAATGCCGGGTTGAAGCGCCTGCGCCTGTTCGAGCAGTTCCATGCCGTCGATGCCGGGCATCTTCAAGTCGGTGAGCAGCACCGTGACGCGATGGTCTTCAAGCATCTCCAGCGCGGACGCGCCGTCCGCCGCGTCGAGGATGCCGTACCCTTCATTGCGGAAGATGCGCCCAATCGTTTCGCGTTCGGTTGTGTCGTCGTCCACAATGAGGATGGTTGGGGCGTCGCTCATGAGTCCTCGCGTGTCGGGTGTTGAACGGGTCGTCCGTTTTGGGTGATCGGCAGATGGACGGTGAATCGCGCGCCGCGTCCCGTCTCGCTGTCGAGGGAAACGTCGCCGCCGTGCGCTTCGGCGACCTGTTTCACGACCGCCAACCCCAACCCCGTGCCGCCTTTCTTGGTCGAAAAGAACGGCTCGAAGAGGCGGTCGCGGGCGTTGTCGGGGACGCCGAGTCCGGTGTCTTCAAACGTCACCTCGATCCGGGTTGCGTCCGATTCTACCGTGACGGTAAGCGTACCACCGTCTTCCATCGCTTGGAAGGCGTTCAGCGCGAGGTTCAGGAACGCCTGACGCAGCAGCGCGGGGTCGGCTTGAGTGAGCGGCGTCGCTCCAATATGGCGAATCAATTCGACTCCGGCGCGGTCGGCTTCGGGTTGAACGAACTCCAACACGTCCGTCACGAGGCGGGCGAGGTCGGTCGGTTCGGGGCGAGCCTGCATCAGGCGGGCGTACCGTTGAAAGTCGGCGAGGATGCGTTCGAGGCGGTCAATCTCGCGGCGGACTCGGCTGAGTTGGTCGCGGAGCTCGTCCGTCGAGACGGGCGTTCCCAGCGCCATATCTTCTTCCAGCAGTTGGAGCGTGATCGAGATCGTATTCAGCGGGTTGCGGATTTCGTGGGCGAGTCCGCGCGCGATATTAGAGACGGATTCGCCGTCGCGCCGCACCGCCGACTTCGAGCGTCCGCGCTGCCACAGAAGCGTCCCCACAACGCCCAACGCGATCCCCGATATGCCGATGAGCCCGATGAGGAAATGCCAACCGTCCACACGACCGCCTCATCTCTCCCTGCTCAACTCGCTGTCGGTTGCTCGATTTCCACCAAGAGCTCGTCCAACAGTTCGTGGATTTCGTTTCGAATCGCTTTCGGCGTGTCGGGATGGGAATAGAGCGTCATATCCGTGATGCGGATACAGGCGTGACTCAACTGGATCACTGCGTCGGCGAGATTAGGCAGTTCATCCTCGGACAGACGCACGAGCAGCAGGTTGCCGTCTATCGCCACGCCGAGAGATTCGCAGACGAACTCAATCGCCTTGTGCCGTTTCTTCGTCGCCCAAGGGTTCAACTGCACGTCGCGCAGGTAGTCAATTGTGTCGCCGAAGTCTGACAGAATCAGGCTATTCGGCGAATCTCCGTCTCGGTACAATCTGAGATCGACATACTCATCGTTTGCGTGCAGAAAGATTGTCGCAAACCGAAGAGAACCGTCGTGAAGCGTTTGCGCGTCCACAATCAAGGAACAACGCCCCAACATCTCTTCCAACTGTTCGACGGAAATCATGGGATAATGCCCTCGGGAAACGGATCGATGAACCGACCTTCGTGGGTTATCTTCGCTTGTTCACACAAGATTGTCCAGATTTCCCCGACACGCTTGCCGTGCAGATCGGGACGCGCGACGGCAGTTGGGAGATTGACGGACGGATCGTTTTCGTACCGAAGGTCGTGCTTGTGAGTTTGTCCAACTTTGCGATGGACTTTGCTGTTCACATCCAACCGGCAGATTGCACCCGTCTTGGATTCCACAAAAACAAACGTGACGGAACGTCGAATCGCATGGAATCTGCCATGAACCGTCACATCCCAATCGAGCGCGTTTTCGACGGGGATTCCGCGGAATCGAAAGACATTTTCGTCCGACTCTTCCGGTTCAAACCGAATATCGCCGCGAATCACCTTGCCCGGCAGATCGCGCGACGCGACGAACTCTTGTCGATTCACGTCCGCTAGTCCGCCGGAGCCGCCTTCGGACGCAGCAGCAGCACCAACGCGCTCGCAATGTAGATGGACGAGTACGTCCCGACGACGATCCCGAAGATCAGCGCCAGCGAGAACGTCCGCAATTCGCCGGGACCCGACGCCCCGAAGATCAACAGCACGACGAACAGCGTCGTCATCGAGGTCAACAGCGTGCGCGTCAGCATCTGGGTGATGCTCGCGTTCATCAGGTCTTCCAACTTCATGCCGCGCAACAATCGCTGGTTTTCGCGGATACGGTCGAAAACGATGATCGTGTCGTTCACCGAGTAGCCGACAACCGTCAGGAACGCCGCCAGCGTCGGCAGGTTGATCTCCAACTTCAACACGGAGAAGATGCCCAACGTGATCAACACGTCGTGCACCAACGCCGCGACCGCGCCGACCGCGAACCGCCACTGAAACCGCAACGAAATGTAGATCAACAGCAGCCCCAACGACAGCGTCACCATGATAAGCCCGGCGCGTTGCAAGTCCTGACCCACGTTCGCGCCGACTTCCGTGATCGCCGCGTCTTCGACAGCATACTGGTTGCGGAACGTCTGCACGATCTTCTGACCGATGCCCGGTTCATGCACCACCGCATCGATCAACAGTTCGTTGTTCTGCCCTCTGACGACCTTGCCGCTTGGGATGCCCGCTCCGGTGAGCGTCGCGTTCGCTTCGGCAACCGTCACCGGCTGCGCGAATTTGACGACGATATGTACCCCGCCCTTAAAGTCGATGCCGAGATTCGGTCCGCCTTGCGCGATCATCCACCCCATACCCGCCACCACCAACACGGCGGAGACGGTAAACGCGGCGCGTCGCAACGCGAGAAAGTTAATCGAGTCCGTCACAATCCTCAGCCTTTCCTATCGCTTGCGACCGCTTGGCGAAATCCGAACAACGGGTAGATCGGCAACGACTTCGCGCCTCGACCTTCAAACAAGCGGAAGAACTCGCGCGTCACGAACATCGACGTGAACATGCTCGTACAGATGCCGATGGTCAGCGTGACGCCGAACCCGCGAATCGGACCCGTGCCGAACTGAATCAGCACGATTGCCGTCAGAATCGTCGTCAGGTTCGCGTCGAAGATCGTCCAAAACACCCGCCCGTACCCGGCGTTGATCGCGGAGTTCACCGTCTTGCCGGTGCGTAGTTCTTCCTTGATGCGCTCGTTGATGAGGACGTTCGCGTCCACCGCCATCCCAATGGTCAGCACCAGACCTGCAAGACCCGGCAGCGTCAACGTCGCGCCCAACAGGGCGAGCGCGGCGAGGATCATCAGCGCGTTCATCATCAGCGCAAACGAAGCGAACAGTCCGCCCACCCGATAGAAGAACACCATGAACAGCAGCACCAGCAGCAATCCAAGCGCCGCCGCCTTTGCTCCGTTGTTGATCGCTTCGCGTCCAAGACTCGGACCGACGGTGCGCTCTTCGGCGATTTTCACGCCGACTGGAAACGCGCCCGCTCGCAGCACGCGCGACAAGTCCGCCGCTTCCTCTTGGGTGAAGCCGCCGCGAATGATCGCCTCGCCGCCGAGGATCGGTTCGTCGATGGACGGCGCGGAGACAACCGTATCGTCCAGCACGATGGCGAGGTTTTCGCCGCGATGATCGCTCGTCGCCTGACCGAAACGGCGTCGCCCGTTCGCGTCGAACTTGATGCCGACAACGATATCGGCGAAGTAGGCCTGCGGCGCGGCGCGAACGAGGTCGCCGCCCGTCACCACCACCTGCTTCTCAACGACGTACCAGTTCCCCTCGCGGCTGAACAACAGGTCGGCGTCCGGCGGGATTTCTTCAATCGCCGGAGGGTTCGCCACGCCGAACCATGTGCGGTTGTCCTGTCGCTTCACCATGCGGAACTCGAGGCGACCCATCGTCTTGACGACGTTCGCCGCTGTGGACGAGTCGCTCGCGCCGGGCAGTTGAACGATGATGCGCGGACGGTTCGGTTCGCGCCGAATATCCGGTTCCGAGACGCCGAATGCGTCGATGCGGTTCCGCAGTACTTCGAGCACCTGCGTCAACGCTTGTTCCTGCTGCTCGGTCATGCTGCCGGGATCGATCACCAAGCGGTATTCGATCAACCCGTCCGCGTTCGGCGCGCCGTTGTTCAACGCGGTGTGGCGCAGGTTCTCTTTGCCTTCGAGGTAATCTTCGGTGTCCTGTTTCTTCGTGTCGCCGGGTTTGCCCCAGTCGGTGTTCGGCTTGATCGACAGGATGAGCGCGTCCCCATCCACGCGGACATCGCGGGCGTTCACGCGGAACCGCTCGCGCAGGTCGGTCTGGACGGACGTTTGGAGCTCGTTCTTCAACTGCGCCTGCGCTTCGTCCAAGTCGAGTTCGAGGACGAGATAGACGCCGCCTTTCAAATCCAACCCCAACTGGATGCGCTGTTCCGGCACAAGCCAGCCGCGCACGCCCATCGGCAGTTTGCCGAATAGTTGCATCTGGTTGATCAGCGTCTGCGACGGACGGCTCTGCGGATCGGTGTACGTCATCTTCACCGTTGAACGGATATTCGTCGCGTCTTCAGTGGGGGTGGACGCGCCGTTGATCTGCACGTCCGTCAGACCCAGCGTCCGCGCCCGACTGCGAAGAATCGTCGCAAGGGAGCGATAGCCTCGTTGCAGGTCTTCCGTCGATTTCGCGGAGAAGGCGTCCAGGTTGAACTCGATGCCGTCATCGACGGCGACGGGCTTTGTGACGCCGCCTTCGCCCTGCATGTTGCGCGGCAAATGGCCCAGCATCGACCCGTAAAACGACGGGACACTCGGCAGGATATAGATTACGGATAGGAGCAAGGCGAACAGGATCAGCCCCACCCTCCACCAACGAACACGTTGCATCTTCGATGTTTCCTTATCGTCCACCCGCTTGATCGACCATCGTCGTTCATCGGCGCAAAGGCGGTTTATGTCGGCGCGGCGTCCTTTGAAAAAATCGGATCGGCGCGTTTCGGGCGCAATCTCTCTAATACTACGGCTTACATGGGCGCTTTGGACACGTTAAAACGCATCCGATACCGTAAAGGACGCGCGATGAAAAGTCAAGGTTTGCGCTTGAGCGGCTTTCATCACGGCGATTCGGTTTGAGGGGAAAAGAAGACACGGTACTTCCAACGCCGCCATCCTCGCCCAACTGCCATTGAGAGAACGGCGACACGGAGCTACCACTGTTCCGCAATCGTGTAGTAGAGCGCGTCCGTGAACTCTTTGATGAGGTTGCCGCGCGCGGTCTGTTCGTCCTCCGGGTCTTCGCCGCGCCCTGTCACCGTCCAGAAATCGTAGTGGAACTCGTAGTCCTCCACGTCGGTGATGATGCGGTTCTCGACGTTGTCGTAGAACCTATAATTGACGCGAACGTACATGCGCCAGCGTTCCGGCTGATTGTTCACGTCGAACCGCAGCGGCTCGTAGTCGTATTCGAGCAACGTCATTTCGAGTTCGGAGTCCTGCCCCGTCGTCCATTTGGAACGGAAGCGCGACTGAAGGGCGGTCGTCATTTCGTCGCCGAGCTCGAACAGTTGGGTCTGGTTCGTCACCGGCACGATGGTGATCGTGTCGATATGATTGAGGTAGGGCGAAACAGAATGATAGCCGCACCCGCCAAAGACGAGGAGAAACCCCGACGTCCATGCGAATGCGGCGATCATCATTGCGCTAATCGTTTGTGTGCGTGTCATCAACTGTCTCACGTCACATCGGGTCTCACGTACTGAAACGGGTTGAGACGCGAGGTCGTTGACACGGGGATCGACGAAATCGCGCGGGGATTAGTACCGCGACTTCGGAACGCGCGGAGTATCGCCGCGTCCGCCGCCACTGCCGCCGCGTCGATCACCACCGCCGCCTCGACGGTCGCCACCGCCGCCGCCACGTCGATCACCACCACCGCCTCGACGGTCGCCACCGCCGCCGCGTCGGTCATCGCCGCCTCGACGGTCGCCACCGCCACCGCGTCGATCATCTCCGCCGCTTCGACGTTCACCGCCACCGTCGCCGCCTTCTTCGTCGTCATCGCCGTCGCCGCCCGTGCGGGGTTCGCCGTCGGCAAGTTTCGTCGTCGGTTCGAGATCGACTCGTCCGCGATCATCGACCTTCACGACGCGCACTTCCACCGTATCGCCAATGTTGACGACATCCTCCACCCGCCGGACATAGCCTTCCGCGAGGTCGGAGATGTGGATGAGCCCGTCGCGCCCTTTGATGACTTCAACGAACGCGCCGAACGGGGTGATGCGAGTCACGGGACCCGTGAACACCATGCCTGTCTCGATCTCCATGAACATCGCCGTGACCGTCTTGTGAGCGGCGGTCGCGCCTTCCGCGTTCGTGGAGGCGATTTGCACGCTGCCGTCGTCGTCCACGCTGATCTGCACGCCGAACTCGTCTTGCAGTCCGCGAATCACCTTGCCGCCGGGACCGATCAACTCGCCGATGCGGTCGGTCGGGATCATCAGCGACAGGATGCGCGGCGCGTACGGCGACACGTCTTCGCGCGCTTGCGAGATCGTCTGGTTCATCAGGTCGAGCACTTGGAGACGCGCTTCGTGCGCCTGTTCAAGCGCGCGACGCATCAGGTCGATGGTGATGCCGTCGATCTTGATGTCGAGTTGGATCGCCGTCACGCCGTCTTTGGTTCCGGCGATTTTGAAGTCCATGTCGCCGAGAAAGTCCTCCGCGCCGATCATGTCGGTCAGGATGACTTCCTTGTCGCCTTCCTTAATCAAGCCGACTCCGACGCCCGCGACAGGCTTCTTCAGCGGGATGCCCGCATCCAACATCGCCAACGTCGCGCCGCAGACGGTCGCCATCGAAGACGACGCGCTCGACTCGAGGATTTCCGAGACGATGCGGATCGTGTAGGGAAACTCGTCCTTGCCCGGGACCATGTGCTTCAGGGCGGATTCCGCCAACGCGCCGTGACCGATTTCGCGTCGGCTGGCGGCGGCGAACCGTCGGACTTCGCCGACGCTGTACCCGGGAAAGTTGTAGTGCAGGAAGAACGGCTGCGTGTGTTCGCCGGTCAAGTCGCGGACGATGTTCTCGTCCATCGACGCGCCGAGCGTCACGACGCACAACGCTTGCGTCTGACCGCGCGTGAACAGCGAGGAGCCGTGCGTTCGCGGCAGCACGCCGACTTCGCTTTCGATGTTGCGAAGTTCCTTCACGCCGCGCCCGTCGAGCCGCTTGCCGTGGTCGAGAATGGAGCGTCGCATCTCCTCTTTCTCGATGGCGCGGAAGACGCTGGACGCGATGTCTTCGTGCTCTTCCTGTTCCGCGTGGAACTCGTCGCCGATTTCGGTGACGACTTGGGCGCGGGCTTCCGCGAGGTACTGATCGCGCGCCTGTTTGTCGTCCATGCCGATGGACTTGCGGACGCGCTCGGTCGCAAGTTCGCGGATGCGCGCTTCGAGCGGGTTGTCGGCAGCCTTCGCCGCGACGACGCGCTTCTCTTTACCGACCTGTCGCACCAAATCCTCCTGCACGTCGATGATCTTCTTGATCTCGTCGTGGGCGAACTCAAGCGCTTTGAGGAGGTCTTCTTCGGGGACTTCGTGCGCGTCGCCTTCGCAAGACATGATCGCCTTCTTCGTGCCGGTGACGAAAAAGTGCAAGTCCGCTTCGGCGAGTTGCGCGTACGTCGGCGCGGCGACCAATTCGCCACCCACCCGCGCGACGACCAATCCGCCGACGGGTCCCGCGAACGGGATGTCGGAAATGCTCAACGCGGCGGACGCGCCGATGATCGCCAGCGATTCCGTCGGGTGCTCCTTGTCGGAGGAGAGCACCATGATCTGGACCTGCGTTTCAAACTTGAACGCTTTGGGGAACAGAGGACGGATGCAGTGGTCGATCTGTCGGGCGGTGAGGGTTTCGCCGGTGCCGGGTCGGGGTTCGCGTCGTCCGTAGACGTTCGGCACTCTGCCGACCGCGTAGAACCGTTCGCGGTAATCGACGGTCAGGGGGAAAAAGTCGAGGTCGGCGCGGGCGTCGGGCGCGGCGACGGTCGTCGCGAGAATGACCGTTCCGCCATGTTGAATCCAGACCGCGCCGTGCGCTTGCTTGGCGACTTTTCCGGTCTGTATCGTGAGCTTTTCGTTGCCTAGTTGAGTTTCGACTGTCGTGATCAAGGGAGTACTCCTTCAGCCGCACGTTCGCGTGCGGCAACCCCTTCTCGTCCGTGCGCTCGCCCTCTGAGGTCTGATGAACGTCGATTCGAGAAGCGAGAGAATCGAGATATCAGTTCCTACGAAGCGCGGGCGGACAAGCGGTCTCGGAGCCCCAATTTGTCGATCAGCGCTCGGTAGCGCGCCACGTCGGTGTTGTACAGGTAGCGCAGCAGTCGTCGCTGCTGACCCACCAGTTTGAACAGTCCGCGGCGGGAGGTGTGATCGTGCTTGTGCGATTGGAAGTGTTCCGTCAAGTACTTGATGCGGGCGTTCAACAACGCGACCTGTACTTCGGTGCTTCCGGTGTCATTTTCGCCGCGTGTGTGTTCCGTAATGATGGCGGCGACTTGTTCCTTCGTCAGAGACAACGGTAAGTTCCTTTCTCACCCTACTCCTTGCGCCGTCCTTTGTGGCGCTCTACGTACGTTTCGATTCATCTGTCTATTCCTTCCGAACGATACCATAGGAGCGGTCAAAAGGGAAGTCGCTCTCGCGGCGGCGGACATCTGTGGAGAGCGCGTTGCGATATCGGGGGGACGCGGAACGAGCGGCGCGTTGTTGACCGCCTTCCCTACCGCGTAGACTAGGCGCGGAATTCGCGCGCGTCGTATTCGTTGCAAATGACGGTTTCACTATCGCAATGTTTTTTTGGTTGAGAACAAAGCCCCGCCTGTTGGCGATCATCGCGCTGATCGCTTTCGGGTCGATTGCGTACGTCGGATATCGCGTCGTAATCGACGCGCCCGATTTCGACATTCGCCGCGCGGCGAACGCTCAACTCGCCAACGCGGAGCGGACGCTCTACTACGCGATCGATACCCAATCGACCGTGCGCGTGCGCGTGTTGCCTTCCGACCGCGAGCTCCGCATCGTCTCCCACCTGAACGCGCCCGTCGAACGCCCGCACGACAACGAAACCGAATACGTCTACGGTATCCGCATCCAAGAACTGGACGCTATCGGCGCGCCGTTGCGGGAGTCCGTCTATTGGGAGAAGTCGCGCGTCACCCGCCTTGCGGATGAGAAGGGCGGGGAATGGTCTCCCGCGTTCTATTTCCCTCAGCAGGCGGTAACGCCGACGGACGGGCGACTCACGGCGGTTGTCCTGCCGTATGATGACGACGCGACGCGCCCCGTTTTTCTCGACATTTCGTTGCGGCACGATGAAGGGTGGTCGGGCGATATCCGCCTTTATCGTCGAGTGGAACGGGCTGAGAACGAACGCGGCTTGGCTTGGAGCCGTCTCGGTGGAAAGCGTCGCACCGAGCTCGCCGAGAACCTCGTCTATGAGGTCGATATGCTGACCCGCGACGAACGGGACGCTCTGACCCGCTATCGGTGGGACCGCGTCTTCGCGGAGGGACGGCGGGGACGAGAGTACCGCGTCGAGAGCATTTACCTCTCCGACCCCGACTCGCGCCCGCCGGAACTTCCCTCTCCCTTCACCGACCTGAACGGTTTTTATGTGGACGCCTCGCGCGCCGCGTTCCTGAACGTCGAAGGAGCAGCAAACCTTCGGATTCTCGTTGAGGAGTCCGGCGCGACGAACGGAACGTACCGCGTCGAACAGATCGGAGAGAGCGGCGGGACAACATCGACGCTTGTGTCATGGGGCGATGAGTCGTACGTCCTGCCGATCCCGGAGGGGCTTCAGACCGTTTCGATTCACACCGATTCGGCGGCGCGGTTTCGGTTTGAACGGGACGCGCCCGTCGTCGCGCCGGAAGACAGCGGTTGGACGCCGCTGACCCCTGAGATTCATACGGCGACGTACTACCGCGTCGCGGCATCACCCGCCGAGCCGGAGATACGCGCCGACATCGCCGCAAATTCGCGTTACGGGGGGATCATTCGCCTCGATACGCGCCAAATATCGGACACAAACGCGCCGTCGCCCGACGCCTATCGCGTCGAGTACGCGCTGACGGATCAGAGTGGCGGCGAAGTCGCGCGTGGAGAATACCACGTCCCCGCAATGATCGCGGACAGCGCGTGGTTTGACGTTGAGGCGGAAACCGAGAACGACGGGGTTGCCGCAACGAACTCGCATTCGTACTACGTGCCGATCCCGCAGAACGCGGCGCAGATCACGGTTCGCGGGGACGTCGGCGTTGTCGTTGCGTTTCAGGCGTCGTTGGGCGTCGCGCCGACGGTGGAGGTCGGTGGCGCGACGGTCGCCCCGAATGTGCGCCTCACGGACTGCAAGCAACAAGACCGCCGATGGTTCCGGTTCCACCCTAACAACCGCGACGCGCTCATCGCCGCCGACAGACGCGCGACACTTCGATGGCAATGTCGGCGGGTGCGACTCCGCGACGCGCTCATCGACGACGCGATGTCGGAGAACGATCCCGCGCCCGTCGTCGAGAAGACCTATTCGGGGGTGACGCCGGATGTCGCCGAGTCGTCCGCGTTCCTGCTGGAGCGGTTGGCGGAACACGACGCGCCGGAGGCGTTCGTCGGGCTCGGCACGTACATCGACATGGGAGCCTCCCCAACGCGGTTTCTCGTGTCGGACATGATGAACTCGGAGAATCGGCTCCCGGTGCCCGTCGATCTCATCCCGCGCGGACACGTCGCGTCCGCGATTCCCGTTGAGATGAATGGGACGAGGGCAGAGGCATACCCGTTGACCGAGTCGGTGGGTGTGATGCGGATCGACCGAGCGTCGCTTGGAACAGTGTCGTTTCGATTCCCAAACGTGACGGGATCGCCCTGGTACATCAATCGACCGCCCTCCGTTCCCGTCTCGCGTGACCGTGTGTGGCGACGGCGCACCGTCTACCCGTTGGAGTTTGGGTCGTCCGTGGTCGTTCCCGTCCGCAAGTCGTCGTCGGAGCGCGTGACGCTGAACGTCGTCCTCCACACGGAGACGGGGGATGCGCCGATGTCGGTCCGCGCGACGCTCGTGAACCCGCCCGTCCCGATTCCGACCGAACAGCCCACCGACCGCGAGCGGACATATCGCATTGTCGGATGGGAGCCGATAGAGTCGTTTCTCGTGGACGACAAACGCGCGTTTGCCGCGAAACAACGTTTCACCTACACGCTCCGCGAAGACATACCGGCAGGCGACTACGCAATCCGATTCGACCTGACCGACGGGAGCGCCGCGCGGGTGCGCTTCTTCGTTGCCGAACCGGGCGGGACCGTCATCGACCGAATTCACGACGCCGTGTTGAACGTCGCGGGACCCACGCAACTGCGAATCGAGTCGGACACGCCGAATCGGTCGTTGAAGACGACGCGCCTCAACACGCGCGGGGAGCTCGCGACGACAACCATTCGGCTGGACAACGCGGGCGCGGCGACACTGACCGTCCCGTTGGGGTTGCAGACGTTCATCATCGCGTCCGACTCACCGATGACGGCGCGGTTTCTCGTCAGCGCGGCGGGAGCGATCCAGCCCGGAATGTATCGACTTCCCGGCGTTCCCATCGAATCCGATTGGCTGCCGATGGAACCGGACCGCGTGACACGGATATACGTGTTGGCGTCGTCGCAAACGCCGTTGTCGATGAATGTGACCCCCGACATGACCGCCGTTCGTCTGACATTCCGCTCTCTCGCGTTGGGGACGTCCGTTGCGCGGCGCATTGAATACGCGATGAAATCAAAAGACGGCATACTTCTCTTTTCCGGTTTCGCCGATACCCTCCCGCTGCCGACCGACAGCGCCGCCCGACTCGCAAACGCGCCCGACTCACCTGTCGCAGAGGCGGAAACGTTCACACTTCGTCTGCCGAACGTCGCCGGGACGCTCGACGTGTGGTCGTCGGATGGACGCGCCCTCATCGCGGCGGACAGGTTGAGCGCGGACTATCGGGACACGACGCACGTGCCGGAGGAACTCGCCAAAAACCTCCCGACCATCGCCTTGACGGACACGCATCCCCGTAAATGGACGCCGCTCACCCCGTTGCGGCTCGACGCATTGCGCCGCGCGAACCGCCTCCGGCAGATCGAGTCGCACACGGCGTCGATCCGTCAGCGGGAACCGAATGACGAGCCGCCCACCGAGTTCTGGCGGTCGCTCACCCCCTCGACAGGCGCGCCGATGGCGGCATTGGAGCGCGTTTCGCTGGAAGACCGCGCGGCTCCGTATGCGCTGTCGTCCGCGTACTATCCGATCTCGACGCGCGGGACGGCGTTCACCGTGCGCCATCCGGGTGGAACGGACGCCGCCGATGTGGGCGTGGATGCCGTTTACATCCGCCGTTCGGAGTCTGCCACCGTTCTGAACCTCGCCGTCGATGGCGAACCGAAGGCGTTTGAGTTGCAGGGGCGGTTTGGGTTGATCACCGCGACGGGGGTTCCCGTCGGAAACCGCTCACTCGCCGCCTCAACGCCCAACGACCCGTCGCTCCGAGTATACGCGCAAGGGCTGACGGCGCGCCCCACAACGCCGTCGGATGAGATTCGTTTGAAACGGACGTACTACCACCTTCGCCGCGATGAACCGTTCACGCTTGAGGTGGTGAAGTCCGGTCGAGAAGCGGTGTCGGTGAACATCGGGGCATATCTGGCTGGATCGGGACCGACCGCCTCGTTGGAAACGTCGATCCTGCCCGACGCGGCGGATGCCAAGCCCGTCTTGGCGGAGGATCACACGGATTTGGCGAAAACGTTCTACCTGAAACCCTCAACTGACGCCGCGCCCGACGACCTGATTGTCATGGACGCCGCGCTCGACGGGGCGACATACCGGGCGGTGGACGTGTTCTCAGTGAGGCTCGGCGACGATCTGCCGCCGGGACGTTATCGAATACGAGGCGTGTTGCGCGGCGCGACAGGCGCGTTGATGCGGTTCTTCGAGGCGGACGCATCGCCTATTGCGTTGCGTCCCGGCGAGTCCGTCACGTTCAACTTGCGGGGCGAAGGCGCGTTCCGAATCAAACACACGGAGCCGCTGCGCGTGAAACAGTTTGCGGCGTCCGGCGCGATCCGCGCGAGCAACTTGAGTGGCAACGTCTCCTCCGTCGACGTGTTGGCGGGACTCGTCACACTCGAAGTCACGAACGCGGGAAATCGCCACGCCGACTGTCGATTCTATGTCGCCGACCCACGCGCGATGCTGGTTGATGTCGTGTTCCCGTCGCCGACGGGGTTGCGCGAAGTTCGACCCGACCGCTCCCCGCGCGATTACGTCGTCGCCTCGCCGACCGCCCC
Organism: Candidatus Poribacteria bacterium; assembly: GCA_027625215.1. GTDB lineage: Bacteria > Poribacteria > WGA-4E > JAQBWJ01. The sequence goes on along the minus strand of JAQBWJ010000003.1, from coordinate 4,016 downwards.
GCTGTCCGTTCGGTTGGATGGACCGGCGGGCGAGTCCGGCGTGGCGCGGGTGAGCGCGGTTGTTCCGTTGGTAGCGGACGGCGCGAGCCGCATTCGGTGGTCGGTATTGGATCGTGCTGGCTCGGTGGTCGGGGAGGGGTCGGTCCCGTTTGAAGCAATCATGTCTACGGACGCCTTTTACGCCGACGAACGCCACCATCTGCCGAGCAAACCGCTCACCTTTTACCTCTCGATTCCATCCGGCTCGACGGAAATCCGTCTGACGCCGACGGTCGAAACCCATTTTCGCGTTGAAACGCGACCCGACGCGCTCATCAGATCGACCGTTCTCGACCAAGCGACGCTCGCTCATCGCCTCAAACCATCGCCGGAGCCGTTGACCGACGCGCGGTCGTTCTCCGGCGTAAGCGAATTGGCGCTTCTCGCGCCGTTGGACGACGATCCCGGCGATACGACAACCGTCGTCCACGCCTCCCGCTGGGTGACGGAACGCGAGGTTCAACTCGCCACCGAAGAAGAACGCGAGGGCGTCTCGTTAATCCCGGCGACTTATGACACGAAGCGACTGATCCTGCAACCGACGGACGAATTCGGCGCGAACACGCTGGTCGGCATTCCAAGCGGGACGACGTTGCCGCTGAACGTCGTCAACCTCGACCTGCCCGATTCGAGCCTCCCGACCGACGTGCGCGTCTACTACGCCGTCGCCGAGAAGACGCTCGCCGACGCAACTCGTCCCTATCTGACGATCACGCTCGACGAGAAGACGATGCGCTTCCCCCTGCTCGCCACGCACGACCGATTCACCGTGCCGGATGTGACAGCCGGACACCATCAAGCGCGGATCGAGCCGACAGGCATCAACCCGCTCGCCGTCTTGCTGTGGATCGATCAGCAGATCGTCGGGATCGCGCCGGACGCCTATCGGTCGCTACGCACCGCGTACACGACCGACGCCGCTCATCCATTTGTCGTCGCGGTGGAGCGGAACGACGCGACGCCGATCACCCTGAACGTTCCCGTCGCTGTCGGTAAGTCGCCGGGCGATTCGTCGGGTCGGTTCGTCGTTCGGGCGACGGTGGAAGGTTTCAAACGCTCGGCGAGAGCCTCCGCCGCGTACACGCCGTTTCGCCGCGAGTACGAGATATCACCCGTTGGAAACGAGAGCTCCGTCTTTGGAACGGTGAACGCGCTGCCGTCCGGTTGGACGACGCTGTTCGTCCCCCTGCAAGACGATTTGCCGCCGGGACGCTATCATGTCCGTATCGAACTCGTCGGCGAAGGCACGCTCTGGAGCCGTTTCTTTGTGATGACGCCGCCGACCGTATCCGATTCCGTCCGTTTTTCACGAGGACGTATTGATGACCCGAACCCGTAGCGTTGCGATGACGATGTTGATCGCGTCGGTATTGACGGTAGCGGCGGGATCGGCGAACGGCGTCACGCTCGAAGCGTTCATCCGCGACGCCCGCGCGTCGGCGTACGGCGCGCCTTCCATCGGCGAGATGGACGAGTTTCGTCTGGCGGTGGCGTCGCTACTTGACGATTTGAAACGGGATGGCGAGCCGTCCAACGCGACGATTGCCGCCTTTCGCGCCCTCGATTTTGCGTGCGAGAGCGTCACCCTGTCGGAGCGACGGTACATTGTCGTGCGGGACACCCCTGAACACGTTCGCGGCGGAGGACTCTACGTGTTTCGCCCCGACGTTCTGCGCGGCGGCGCGGCGACAATCACGTTCACGCAAGCGCCGCACGTTCGGTACGATCTCTTTACGGGAGAGATCGCGGCGCGCGTGTTTGAACGGACCGACGCGGCGGTTTTGGCGGTTAATACGGCGCACCGCTATGTCAACCGCGCCCTATCGCCGGGCTCCGACTTGGCGCACGAACCCGTTACATTCTTCCAAGCGGCGACCATCGCCGTTTGCGATTCGGCGGAGACGGTCGTCTACCAGTTTCACGGGTTCAGCGCGGCGAACCGCCCGTCGGAGTTTGACAGACGGCTATCGATCATTCTGAGCGACGGGCGACAGTCGTCGGTGAAGTCGGCGCGCTTCAACGGGCTCGTTCGCCGCTTGGGGAACGCGGTCGGCTCGAACCTGATCGGCGTGTACGGCGTCAACACGAACGCGCTCGGCGCGGTGACGAACGCGCAGGCGCGCCACATCAACGCGCAGCCGCGCGGATCGTTCGTCCACGTCGAACTGTCCGACATCCTGCGGAGCGCGCTCCGCGACGACAAAACGTTGATGAATACCCTAAGCGCGGCGTTCCGCGATTGGTAACATTGCCCCAGTTACCCCACCCGTCGCGCTTTACCGATCATGGAATGACGACGAGCGCGGCGTCGCGCATCCGCACAAAATCGAGCGCGGCGTCGCGGGTCAGTTCGGCGGATGAGAGGCGACGCACATAGGCGCTCCCGCCGGATAGGTTCAGCGCCATCAACCCGGTTGTACCCGCCTCAGACGGCGCAACGACAAGATACAACAACCCGGACGACACATCCACGACGCCGGTCGATTGGCTGTCGCGCAGCGTAGGGTGGTTTAACAACTCGCTTAGATAGGCGACGTTGCCCGATTGAAGGTACTCCGTCGCCAATGCGACGAGCGCGTCCACCCGTTCACCGTCAGGCGATGACATCGATCCGCCGACATTCGCGTCCAGTATCCACCGCGACAAGTCCTCCCGAACGATGGGAACGCCGAGCGTTTCAAGCAGTTCGGCGCGTTCCGCCGCTTCCTGCAACGAGGCGTACTGACCCCGCACGCCCGCATCGACCCACGCATGGACGAACACGCCTCGCGCGTAGTCGTTCATCAGTTGGAACTGGAGGTTCGACCTGCCCGCAAAGCGGTTCAACGCGAGCGACCCATCGAAATAGCCGACCGAGTACCCCAACCGTCGGAACGCCGCTTCAAGTTCGCGCACCGCGAGCGGAGCCGCCTCCGTCGCGGCGTACTCTTTGGCGAGGCTGAGGACGATATTCGGCTCCTCGACATCCGGGTTGGGGCTGAAGCCTCGAATCTGAACGACAAGCGGCGAATCGTCCGTCCCATACTCGCGCAACACGACCTGATGCGCCAATTGGAAAACGTTCTCCGGATTGTCGAGGGACGCAACATCCGCGATGCCCTCCGACGACGCCGCTCGATGCGCCCCCGCAATGAACAGCGCGCCCGCCCGCAACTGCTCGAAGAACTGCGTACTCATTTCGAGCGTGTTCCGTTCCGACACCGGATAGGGCGCTTCGAGCACAATCGGTTCGTAGTTGTCCAGCGCGAAGATGTAACTTCCCCAAAACTTGGCGCGAGGGAGCGGGTCGTCGCGTTCGCGGAGGATGAGGTATTCATCGTCCGTCGTCAGGTTCCGGTAACGAACGATCTCGTACCCCAACCGAGCCGCCGCCGTCGCCGCCGTTTCGAGCGACGCCTCATCGCGCGCGTCGGGCGACTCGCGGTAGGAGAGGATCGGCTGGAGGATTTCCTCGTCCATGTAGAGCAGTTCTTCGAACGTCGGCGGGTGATAGTCGCCGGAGTCGCGCGACGCGATTCGTTCTCGTTCGTCGGCAAACCATCCCATCAGATAGCCGGAGATGCGCCGTTGAGAGGCGTCCACCGCGACGTTCGCAAATGCGCGCAACGCCAACGCTCGACGCCGCGCGTTCCGCGTCAGTTCGAGTTGAACGAATCCGCGCTGGCTCGAATCGCGGAGGATGTTTTCAGTGGACGACTTGCCCCACACGAGTTCATAAGGTCCGACAAGCGATTCCACGTCGTTCAAGTTGAACGTGCCTTCGGGGAAGCCGTACTTCACTCGCATCGTCGAGCGTTCGTCGTCTCGGATACCGCGCACCTCCATTATCGGAAGCGACGAGTACACCGAATGAGCGGTGTGATAGAGTGTGCGCGTCTGTTTCAGCACGTCGGACGAGCCGTCAAGATTGGTGCTCGGCTCAGCGCCCGAAACGAACAACGCCGTCGCCTCAAACCGCGTGAACAGGATTTCGGCGA
>JAQBWJ010000580.1 GCA_027625215.1 Candidatus Poribacteria bacterium | reverse complement strand
GTCCGTCGAATAGCGGTGGAATCCGCCGCCGAGGTGGTCGTACAGTCCGCCGTTCGCCATCTTCTGCAGCGTCCGTTCGATCATCTCCATCGCCTCGCCTGATCGGGTGCGGGCGACGTACCGGAAGAGAAACTCAACGATGCTCGGCTGCGGGAATTTCGGCGCGGAGCCGAACCCGCCGTGTCGTGTGTCGTACTGCGCGGCAAGGTTGTGGTAGGCGATCCGCATGATATCCGTGTCGGGCGGCATCTGAGACGGCGACAGCGTGGACGACCGTTGCAACGACTCCGTCAGCCGTTCCGTCCGCGATTCGAGGTCGTCCTTTTCGCCGTGATAGTAGTTGGCGACCGCCTCGAGCACGCGCGGAAATCCGGGCATCTGGTGTCGGTCTTCGGGCGGATAGTAGGTGCCGCCGTAAAACGGTTTCAACTCCGGCGTCAGGAAAACGGTCATGGGCCATCCGCCTCGCCCCGCGAGCATCTGCACGGCGAGCATGTAGAGCGCGTCCACGTCGGGTCGCTCTTCCCGATCAACTTTGACGCTGACGAAATGCTCGTTCATCATCGCGGCAATCGCCTCGTCCTCGAACGACTCGTGCTCCATCACATGACACCAGTGGCACGCCGCGTACCCGACGCTCAACAGGATCGGCTTGTCCTCCTCCCGCGCTTTGCGGAACGCCTCGTCGCCCCAAGGATGCCAATCGACGGGGTTGTGCGCGTGTTGCAGGAGGTACGGGCTCGTCTCGTGGATCAGTCGGTTCGTGTGTTTCGCGTCGCGGGTCGCGGTCAAGAGTGGGCGTCCTTTCCCGTCGAGTCGGTAGGATGGGGGCGGTTCCGTCCCAATGTTATACGCCAACTTGCGTCGGTGGCGCATCCTTGCGGTAGGAACGTTTCACGGAAATCCAAAACGACGCCGACGATTGGAAACGATCACATGAACAAGGTTCGCGGCAGCAGTTTCCGGTGGATAGGGTCAAGGGCGAACCCGAACTCTTCTAACGTGACGATCCCGAACAGGTTGCTCTCCCCCGTTTCCCCCAAGATGATTTTTGAAGCGACCGTCCTTCCGTCATACTTGAACACGGCATATCCGACATCACGGACAATCTCATCACCGTTCGCCAGCGAGAAACGTTGTTCTTCGGTCGGTTCGATGCCGAGCGCGCGCAACACGCTGCCCGGCGCAACCGAGTAGTGGGCTCCGGTATCAACCAAAAACCGCAAGTGGCGTGTCTCACGAGGTCTCGCGGCGTTAGCGATTTCCGCATCGACGTGCGTGATCCCCATCTTCACGTCCTCCCATCCGACCGAATGTTACCACGTCGCTTGATCGCGTTGCGGCGCCACTTTCTACGCGATGACCTTCCCCGTTGCGTCGACCGGGCGGGTGCGGACCAGTTCGCGCCCCTCAAAGCACAGGTCGAGTTCGTTCAAGTCCAGTTTCGACAGGATGCCGAACGGTAGCACGTCCGCGTTGAACTTGGCGCGGTCGTAGTACTCCGTCTCAATCAGGTTGCGGTACGAGATGAGCAGTTCCTCCACTTCCACGAGTCGGAACCCGCTTTCCAACGCGCCCGCAAACAGCGCGTCGAACGCCATCCGCCCGAATCCGTACAGCCCGATCTGCTCCACATCCTCCCGCGTGGCGAGGTAGTCGTACGCCCGCAGCACGTCGAAGACGCGAAAGCCCAACGTCGTGCGGTCAAGCATCATCGCGTCGCACGCGAGTCGGTAACGGTGCCCGTGTGGATCGGCGCCGCTGCGTCCGACCAGCCGCGACTCCAACGCGCCCGTCCCGCGCGGGTCGAACACAAACAGGGCGATCCCCGCGTCCAACCGCGACTTCATCCACTCCCGACGCGCCTCCATCCCGTTCGTGCCGTCCTCAAAAAGCACGACATCGGTGCGCTTCGTCGCGCCTTTCGGATGCGCCAACACCCCCGTCACGCAGATATCCGCCTCCGAGAAATAAAACACCTTTTCGCACGGATAGCCGTCCACTTCGCGCTCGGCGAGGATGCGCGGGCGGATTTTGGCGGACCGGTCGCCTGAGATCGCCAACCCCCATCGGATGAAGTCGCGCATCTCGTTCGCGCTGCGGGCGGACAGCCTCGGCTGCGATGCGAACCGTTCCAAGTTCAGGTCGTACAACGTTCGCGCATCTGGATACAGGTCAAGCAGTTGACCCTTCGGCGTCGCCCAGAGCGCCTCGTCGGGGAGGACTTCGGGGTCGCCCGTTTTGAAGGTCGGCTCCGCATCCATGAGATGTTTGCGAAACCAGTTGACGGCGGCTTCCCGCAGTTGAGGCGCGTACTCGTGGCGCGACGGCGCGACGACGAGATCGACCCGCTCCGCCGCCCCGTACAGTTCGTAGACCCGCTTCGCGCGTTCAACCGCCTCCTCCGTTCCTTCCAGCGGGAAGAAATCGTACGCCACCGCGCCGACCAACACGGGCTTCGGAGCCATCGCGGTGATGTAGTCGTCGTGGTCGGGTCCGTGCACAAAACAACCCGGCACGACCTGTTCGCTGTCCTGCGGCTGCCCCGTCTTGAAGTAGGACTCAAGCGTCATCACGAAGGTGCACGGGATCGCAACGGAGATGCGCGGCTCGCTCATCATCAGGAAGACGGACTGCGTGCCCCCGCCGGAGTTCCCCGTCAACCCGATCCGCGCCGCATCGACTTCGCCGCGCGTTTCGAGGTAGTCGATCCCCCTCATCGAGTCCCAGATGAAGTGCCGCGCGATGCTCGCGCCCGTCAGATTGAACTGTTGTCCCGCGTGGGTATGCTCCGTCGTGCAGCCGCCGATTTTGCGTTCGCCGTCCGCGAAGTACTGGAACCGCTCGCCCTGTCCCGGCGGATCGACCGCCAGCACGACGAACCCGTTGTTAGCAAGATCGGTGCAGACCCGTTGATAGTTCGCGTACGACTTCCCGTTGTCCGCGTGACCGTGCACAAACACGACGGCGGGTCGCGGCGCGGCGATCCCCTTCGGCCCATACAAC
>JAQBWJ010000579.1 GCA_027625215.1 Candidatus Poribacteria bacterium | reverse complement strand
GCACGCAGGAAGGTTTTTATCATCAAGTCCGCCATATCGCCGCCGACAACCCGCAATACGACTGGATCGGCACGGGCAGAGACGGAGGCTCACGCAGCGAGTTCATGGCGATCTATTACAAACGCGACCGCTTCGAACCGCTCGAATACGACCACTTTTGGCTCTCCGACACGCCCAACATCGTCGGTTCGATCACCTGGCAGCGCGGCAATCGCCGCATGTTGACGTGGGCGCGTTTCCGCGAGATGGAGACGGGACGCGAGTTCGTCTTCGCCAACACCCATTTCGACCACGCGGCGGAAGAAGCGCAATACCGCGCCGCGCGGCTCGTCAACGAGCGCATCGGCGGGATGACCGACGCGCCGCTCTTCCTCGTCGGCGACTTCAACGCGGGGCAGGACAGCCGCGCCTACGACGTGCTCACCCGACACGGCGGCTTCCGCGACACATGGGAAGAAGCGAATCGACGCGGCGACGCGATCTCGTCCTTCCACAACTGGAAGGGTATCCGCGAGGGCGTTCGCATCGACTGGCTGCTGTTCAAGGGCGACGTGGAGACGGACTCGACCCGCGTCGTCACCTACGCCGTCGACGGACGCTACCCAAGCGATCACTTCCCCGTCACCGCGACGGTGACACTGAACGGTTAGGGTTGACTCCTCTATCACCCCGATAATATCGCGTGGGATTTGAGTCCGCCCCACGTCAGGGTTTTCTTGTTCGTCGGCGAGACGCCGAGCGATGTGGGGTCGAACCACGCCGGAAGGTACGACCTCGCGTCGTCCGTGATGGGGACCGCGTTGCCGGTTGCTACGTCGAGCAGGTAGATATCGAGCTCCCACCTCCCCGCTGGGTTTGTGCGGCGGTAGGAAAACGCAATGTGTCGTCCGTCGGGCGACCATGCGGTATCCGATTTGTCGATGCCGCTGTCCGCCAACGGGACGACCTCGCCGCCGTTCGCGCCGACGGCAAACAGGTCGTACCACGTCTTGTTGAGCCCACGATACGACGCGAACGCGATCCGCGCCCCGTCCGGCGACCACGACGGGTCGCGCGCGAAGCCGAGTCCGTCGGTGACGGCTCGTCGATTTCCGCCGTCCGCCGCGTCGATCACCCATATCTCCGACCGCTCGTGGATCGTCGAAAACGCGATGCGTTTCGAGTCCGGCGACCAAACGGGACGCAGGTTGATGTCGGACGCGCGGCGCGTCAGGTTGCGAGGGTTTCGCCCGTCGGCGTCCGCGAGATAGATGTCGCAGTCCTGCGAGGCGGCGGGGTTCGGGAGGTACTCGAACGCGATACGCGAGCCGTCGGGCGACCAGGCGGGGGAGGTTTCCGTGCCGGGTAGGTCGAGCAGTTCGCGGCGGTCGGAGCCGTCCGCGTTCACCGTGTACAAGGCGCCTTTGTGCGCGAACGCGATCTTTTCGCCGTCGGGCGACCAAGTCGGGTGCGTGCCCTGCGTCACGTACTGCGAGTCGGAGCCGTCCGCATTCATCGTGCGGATTTCGGAATCGTTCAGTCCGGGACGCGAGTACGTGAACGCGATCCTCGCCGCGAGCGGTGGCTGCGCGAGAACGCCGCCAACAGTCCCGAACACCAACCCGACGCACACGGCCAACACGATTCGACGCATGGTGACACTCCGCCTCTTCCTATCGCCCCTGAACTTCGGGACGAGAATTGTATTCGATTAGACGTTCGCAGCGTCGCAAACGGTCGGTATTGTCGCGCGGAACAATTCTGTCTTTTCCCTATCGATTACGTCAACGGCGGCGCAAAATGAAAACGGGGCTCCGGTTGTACCGATGCCCCGTTCGCGCGTTTGAGGGTGAGAACGCGATTTCATTTGTTCGTGCGCTATGGTCGCGCCTTGATCCTCCCCCACGCCGTTGACAGTTTCCCGCTTGCGTCTACCGCCCGCGTGCGACCTTCCGTCGCGTTCGTATAGTCGGCGTCGGTCGGAAAGTAGGAGGCGTCGTCCGTCCAGAGAATCACGTCCACGAACCGCGTGTTGTTGCCCTGACGGTGAAACATATACATCGTGTTTTCGCCGTCTTGGAGCGTTTTTGTGTGTCCCTCGTTGTGACCCTGAATCGCCCAGCCCCATGCGGGCGTGTCTTGCTCGAACACGCGGTCTGTCGCGTTGTCGAACGGCGGAACGGCATCCCCCTGGGGAAACGGCTCGACATCGGGAATCTTTTTGTCACCCGGATCGTTCAGAACGAGCATGTAGTCCGACTGATTCGCCGGGTTGATGACCCGCCCGAAGAAATACCAAGTGCCGCCTTTGCCGCCCGCCGCGCTGATGTCGAATGTCCACGCGACGCGTCCGCCCGCGCTGCCGCGCGTCATCGCCTCCCCGAACGCTCCGGCGGGCACTTTCGCCGCGCCTGCCTCTCCGGTGATCGGGAAGAACATCGGCGTGTCGGGAATCCGCTCGTCGTAGGCTTCCGCCTCGAACCAAATCTGGACGCCGTTTCCGTATGCCGATGTTTTGAACTCCTTGACGGCATGCGCCCCGACCGTCCACAACAGAAACAGCGCCATCACCGCGCACCATCGCATCATTTGTACGGTGTTCCTCATCAGTCCGTACCTCCAACCGACCCTATTTGAAGTGCGGAGCTCCACCTTAAGCAAGATAATTCAGGTGGAGCTCCGTGATGAGAATGTTGCGGAAGGCGATTATTGGCGCGCCGATTTAACGGCTGCCCACGTCGTCGTCGCCTTGCCCGCCGGTTCGACCGCCGTCGTCAATTGAGTGCCTTCGTAGTCCACGTCCGTCGGCACGTATGTGTCGCTGTCCGCCCACACGAACACGTCCATCAACCGCGTGTCGTTGCCTTGACGGTGCATCATGTACATGCTGTTCACGCCGTCGATCAATTCTCGCGTATGTCCCTCTTCTCGACCGGAGCGCGACCAACCCCAGTCCGGGTTGTCCTGTTCAAAGATACGATGGGTCGCATTCGGGAACGCGCCGTCGTTTCCGGGAAACGGGGGACCGAC
>JAQBWJ010000578.1 GCA_027625215.1 Candidatus Poribacteria bacterium | reverse complement strand
CGGCGACGACGTTCCCCCCGACTACGCTACCTCCGTGCAGGACGGCGGCTTCTACGGATGGCCCTACTCCTACATCGGTCAACATCCCGACCCGCGTCACAAGGGCGAACGCGCCGACCTGATCGCCAAAGCGAGTGTCCCCGACGTGTTGATTCAGGCGCACTCCGCCGCGTTGGGACTGTTGTTCTACACGGGCAAGATGTTTCCAAAGGAGTACCAGGGTGAACTGCTCGTCGCACTGCACGGCTCCTGGAATCGCTCCCGCCGCACCGGGTATAAAATCATCCGCGCCCACATCGACCGCAATGGCAAGGCGATGGGCACCTACGAAGACTTTATCACGGGCTGGAGTCCCGATCCCGCGCTGCGAGAGGTTTGGGGACGCCCTGTCGGTTTCGCGCAGTTGCCGGACGGCTCCGTGCTGATCATGGAGGATGGGGGCGGCAAAATCTGGCGCGTTACCTACACGGGCGGGGTCGCCCGCGCAACTTCCGACGGAAGACAGCCAAGTTGACCGAATGAGCGTCTACATGGATCGCATTGACGCCGCGCATTGAGACATCGGTGATACCTGCAAGGCGACTTCGTCAGATGGAGGTCGATTCCCATTTCCCTCTCCCTTGACGGGAGGGATCAAGGGTGAGCGTGGGTAGCAATCCCCACAGATAAACACGTCCTATCGCGTGTTTGATCGTACCGCGCGCGGCGGCGAACCGATTCGCCATCATCGGCGGGTTGCCTTGCTCAACACCTCAAGGTATGCCTCCGCGACATTGCCCCATGAGTACACCTCCACCCGCTCCCGACTCGCCGCCCCGAACGCCCGACGTGTTCCCGCGTCGTCCACCAATTCCGCGAGGTGGATCGCCAGCGCGTTCGCGTCGTCCACGCGAAATCGCCGTCCGTTCACCCCGTCGGTGACGAGTTCGTCCATCCCCTGCACATCCGTCGCCACGATGGGAAGTCCGGTCGCCATCGCCTCCAACACCACGAGCGGCATCCCCTCGGCGTGCGACGTAAGAGCGTAGATATCGGCGTTCGCGTACCGCTCCGACAGCCGTTCGTAGGGAACCGTCCCCGCGAACCGCACGACCTTCGACAACCCGAACCCCTCGGTCAACGCCTCCAACGCCTTCCGTTCGGGTCCGTCGCCGACAATTTCCACCTCAAACGGCGCCGCCGACTTCTCCTTCAACGCCGCCGCCGCGCGGATCAGCGTGTCGAACCCCTTGCGCGGGATCAGCCGCCCGATCCCAAGTATCCGCACTTTCGAGACATCGCCCCGCAACGCCGGTTGGAACTTGTCGAGGTCAATGCCGTCCGGGATCACGTCGAACGCCTGCGTCGGAGCCGTCTGCAACGCGAGCTCCCGCAACCCCTCGCTGCACGCGACGACCGCCGCCGCCGACCGCCATATCTCCCGCAGCACGGGCGCCAACACTTTGTAGAGGTCGGAGTAATAGGGCGGGTCGGGGTTTTCGCGCGGCACGTCTCGTCCTCCCAAGAAGACGACGTACGGTATTCCTGCGAGTTGCCTCAACAGCCACGCAATCGGTCCCGACGGTATCCCGAAGAACACATGCGCGACATCCGGTTTGAATGACCGCGCCCGCCACAACCCCACCCACGACGCGCTCGCCACGACCCCATTTCGTGGATTTCCGCGACGTTCGGGTTGATGCGGAGGGCGGGCACGCGCTCAATCTGGTAGCCGTCGCGCGTTTCAAAGCGGGGGAGGTCGCGGTAGGCGGAGGTGAGAACCAATACGTCGTGCCCTGCGCGGACGTACTCCCGCGCGAGAAACGCCGTCACGAGTCCCCCGCCGCCTCCGACGGGTGGGAACTCGTGGTTGATCATCAGGATTCTCACGATTCCTCCGAGAAGTAGCCGACCGCCGCCGCCAAAAACATCCGCGTCCGATCCACCATCTCATCCAACGCAATCGATTCCAAGTTGGAGTGAGGTCCCGGCGCGTTGGGCCCAAACCACAACGACGGCACGCCCCCCTCGGCAGTGAGCGTCGCCGCATCCCCCACCGACGCGAACCCCCCGATACGCGGCTCCACCCCCTTCACCTGACGAAACGCGAACCGCGCCGCGTCCACAATCGGATCGTCCGCCGCAACGACGTAACTCGGTCGCACCAACTGCCACGCGACTTCGATGGAACACCCCGTCTCTGCCGCGACCTTATCCACCAACGCCCCAAACTCGTCCCGTATCGCCTCAAACGTCCGCCCCGGATGCCATCGCCGCGTCCCTTGAACGGTGGCGATGTTCGCGTAACGGTTATAAAAATCGCCGCCGTGCGTCTGCCCGACGAACACCGTCTCCGGCTGGACGAGCTCGTGGGTGCGCTTGGCGAGTTCGCCCCGCAGCGCCTCGATCCGCCCCACCAGCCGCCCCAGCGCGAACAGCGGATGCGGCGTCCCCTCCGGCGTCGCGTTTTCGTGGAGCACCTCGCCGTCGCGCGAGATCGTCGCGTTGTAGATCGCCATGCCGCGCCCCGCGATGGGGATGAAGTCGTGCGCCCCCTCCGCGACCAGCGCCGCGTCGCCCACATGCCCGTCGCGGATCAACGCCTGTATGCCCTGCCCGAACCCGACGGGCGCTTCATGCCACCCGTGCGTCGTGAACAGCAGCGCGCCGTCGAACGGAAACCCCACCTCCGCGAACACGCGAGCCGTCTCCGCCATGATGGCGAGTCCGCCCTTCATGTCCGCCGCGCCGCGACCCGTCAGCACGCCGTCGGCGATCTTCGGGGGCGGATGCGGCACCGGCACGACCCGCCGCGCCCCGTCCTCGTCCGTCTCGACAAGGGCGATCACGTCGGCGTGTCCGTCGTATTGGAGCGTGCGACCGCCGCGACCGCCGCGCAGGTATGCCGCCATGTTGGGCGCGTTGGGGACGGGGTTCATCAGGGTCACGTCGAGTCCAGCGGCGCGGTAGTAGTCGGCGTAGCGTTCCGTCACGGCGACCGTCTCGCCCGTTGGGGAGGGGATGTTGACGA
>JAQBWJ010000577.1 GCA_027625215.1 Candidatus Poribacteria bacterium | reverse complement strand
GCGATCATCTCCGCCGTGAAGGGGTTTGGGATGATATCCCGTTCAACCAGGACGTATAGACCGAGAACAACGAAGACGATGCCGTGCAAGACCACCGAGACGACGAGCGCATTGCGGGTACGACGAGAGCCGCGATTCGCCATTGCCACAACCTCCCTGTGGACGCGCCGCTGCTCCGGGACAAGCGTCGCGTTCTCCAAGCGCACCGATTGATTGATCTTGAGATACGGTACGAAATGAAACAATGCAAATGAAATCAATCACACTTCTCGCTCGCCAACGAATCGCATTTGCCTTCATTGAGTTGCGTCGTCGTCTGTTTCTGACTACTCTTGGCGACGTTGCGACAACCGACACGATTCACAGTGTAAGGGAGTCTTCGGCGGTGAAATATCGTCCGTTCGGCACAACGGGGATGAGCGTCTCCGAAATAGGGTTCGGCTGTTGGGAGATGGGAGGCAGTTACGGCTCCATCGAGGAACGAGAGGTGATCGCGGCGACCAACCGGGCGATTGATCTCGGCGTCAACTGCTTCGACACCGCCGAGGGGTACGGCATGGGCGAGTCGGAGCGGTTGTTGGCAAAGGCGTTGGGGAATCGCCGGAACGAGGTGATCGTCGTCACGAAGTTCGGCATCCAGTATGAACACGGCAAGGACTCGTCGCGCGCGATGGTACACGCCGCGATCGATCGCGGGTTGAAGTCGCTGGACACGGACTATATCGACGTGTTCCTAGTACATTGGCCCGACCGCAAGACGCCGTTCGATGAAACGATGCGCGCGTTGGACGAGGTCGTACAAGCGGGCAAGGCGCGCGCCGTCGGACTGTCAAACTTCACGTTGGACGAGATCAAGACCTGTATGGAAACCCGCCGCGTGGATGTGTTGCAATACGGACACAACCTGTTTGACCGACGCATGTCTCAGTGGATCTTCCCATACATAAAGGAACAGTCCATAGGGTTGATGACGTACGGGTCGTTGGCGTACGGGCTGCTGGCGGGCGCGTTCACCGAAGAGACGACGTTTGAGGAACGCGATTGGCGAGGGCGCGGCGGCGGCGGATTCTCGTTGCGGCTGTTTGCGCCGGAGGTGTTCAAGCGGAACGTGTTGGTCGCCGATGACCTGAAAACCATCGCCGCCGACTACGGCACGACGCTCCCGCAGTTGGCGATTGCGTGGGCGTTGACCAACGGGGCAATCAGCACGGCGTTGGTGGGCGCGCGACGGGTGTCGGAGGTGGAGGCGAACGTCGGCGCGGTTGAACTGCGGCTGTCCGACGATGTGATCGCCAAAATCGATGCGGTGTTCGAGGCGCGCGAGGTCAATACGGCTCCCAAGAAGTGGGTCGAGGCGGTGGACAAGTTCTAGGCAGGAATTCGATCTCGCCACCGACGACGATTTCGCCTGAAACAGATGTTTGCGCCGTTGCACATTTTCGATCAACCGAGCATTCGCCTTGTGAATCCGCCGTTTCCCGTGCAACAATTGGCTGCAAACACTCTCGATTTAATGTACTCGTAGAAGGGTTTCAGCAGGCATCATGGCGAAAGTTCACAAGATCGCTGAACTGCCCGGCGACGGCATCGGTCCTGAAGTGACCGTTGAGGCGATGAAGGTCGTGCGGGCGGCGGCGGAAACGTTCGGGTTCGATTACGAAACGACGCCTTTTGACTTCGGCGGCGACCGCTTCCTCAAGACGGGCGAAGTCCTCCCTGACTCCGCAATCGGCGAGTTCCGCGACTTCGACGCGATCTATCTCGGCGCGATTGGACACCCGGACGTGGCTCCCGGCATCTTGGAGAAGGGCATCCTCCTCAAGATTCGGTTCGACCTTGACCAGTACATCAACCTGCGACCGATCAAACTGTATCCCGGCGTGCCTTGTCCGTTGGTGGACAAGGGTCCCGCCGACATTGATTTCGTCGTCGTCCGCGAGAACACGGAGGGCATCTACTCCGGCGCGGGCGGTTTTCAGTACAAAGGGACGCCGCACGAAGTCTCGACGAACATCCACGTCACGACGCGACACGGCTCCGAACGCGCGATCCGTTACGCCTTTGAATTGGCGCGCAAACGCAACAAGATGAAGCAACTCCACCTTGTCGCCAAGACGAACGTGCTGACGTTCGTTCACGATACATGGTGGCGGGCGTTCAACGAGGTCGGCGAAGCGGACTACCCGGATATTGAACGGCAGTACGCTCACGTCGATGCGGCGTGCATGTGGTTCGTCAAGAATCCGGAGTGGTTCGACGTGATCGTGACCGATAACCAACTCGGCGACATCATCACCGATCTCGGCGCGGTGATTCAGGGAGGGTTGGGTGTCGCGGCATCCGGCAATCTGAACCCCGAAGGCGTCTCGATGTTCGAGCCGATTCACGGCTCCGCGCCGCGCTACACGGGTCAGGGCAAAATCAACCCGATTGCCGCCATCGTCGCGGCGGGGATGAGGAAGCCGCCGCGCGCGTCGTTGAACAGGCGCTGGCGAACATACTCGGCAGCGGCAAGATCAAAGACCTCGGCGCGGGACGGATGGGCTACACCACCTCCGAAGTCGGCGACCTGTTCGTCGACGAAGTGAAGCGTCTTGGGAAAGGCGTATAACCCGTTCCCTCCGTAGAAGTTGTGGGACGGAGCGAGACCGATGAACGTCAACGCGAGCGAACCATATGACTTGACGACGCCATCCGAATCGCCCAATGAGGCGGATCGGGCGGCGGCGCGACGCTATCTGACAAGCCCGGAGCATCGGGCGTTGTTCGAGGCGTTCGTTGCGTTCTTCGACAAGCAATCGCGCTCGCTGGCGGTCCTCGACGTGGGGTGCGGCGACGGTTACTGGATGGAAGTCCTCCGCAATCTTGGGTTTGACCGAGTCATCGGGATCGACACGTCGATGACTCGGCTGGAATGGGCGGCGGAAAAAGGTTTGAACGTGCGGCACGGCGACGTGTCGCAGTTGGATGTACTCGATCAGTTCGATGTCGTTCTGTTCTGCGATACGCTCGAAC
>JAQBWJ010000576.1 GCA_027625215.1 Candidatus Poribacteria bacterium | reverse complement strand
TGGCACATCACGAACGACTTGGCGATGATGCTGCGCCTCACTTCGACCGAAGCCGAAGAGCTCAAACGCAATCACGGTTGCGCCGTGATGGAACTCGTCGAGGGGACGGAAACGGTCCCCGTCAAGACGCGCGGTTCCAGCAAGACACAGATGATGCACCGCCAGACGGTCGCCGAGATCATCCAACCTCGCGTCGTTGAAATCTTCGAACTCGTCACGAACGAGCTCGACAAGTCTCACCACATGCTGCCGGGCGGCATCGTCCTGACGGGCGGCACGGCGCTGCTCGAAGGGATTCAGGAACTCGCCGAGCAGATGTTCGATATGCCCGTGCGAATCGGCTACCCCCGCGAACTGCGCGGGCTGTCCGACCGCGTCCACAGCCCGATCCACGCGACGGGCGTTGGGCTGCTGCTCTACGGCACGCGCGAGCGATGGAGCGGCAAAGGCACGCAACGGTTCATCAAAGGCAACGTGTTCGACAACCTGTTCAAACGGATGAGCAGTTGGTACTCCTATCTGAAGGAAGACTACTTCTAGACCGCAACCCCGCTCCGAACATCGAGATATCGCGCGAAAGCCCCGTCCTTGCGACGGGGCTTTCGCGCATCGGAGAAACTCTCTGGACGTTGCCTCCGAAGTTGCGCGGAATACGGTCGGTTTCGCCAAAAAACCTAGTGCGTGAACCGTCCCCGCGTGATACCATGAAGCGGAATCGAGTCATCGTGTGTGCCTGCCGGATGTGAGGTTGTCCCATGTTGGAATTTGAGAAAGACGATCAGTACGCGGCAACGATTAAAGTGATCGGCGTTGGCGGCGGCGGGAGCAATGCCGTCAAGCGAATGATTGAATCCTCGCTGCAAGGCGTGCAATTCTTCGTTGTGAATACGGATATCCAAGCCTTGCAGATGTGCCACCATTCCGAAAAAGTGCAGATCGGTGCGACGCTGACGCGCGGGCTCGGCGCGGGAGCCGACCCCGACATCGGTCGAAAAGCCGCTGAAGAAGACCACGAGAAGATCGAGAAGATGGTCGAGGGCGCGGATATGGTGTTCGTCACCGCCGGCATGGGCGGCGGCACGGGCACGGGCGCCGCTCCGATCATCGCGGACTACGCGCGGAAGGCGCACGCGCTCACCATCGGCGTCGTGACGCGACCCTTCAATTTTGAAGGCAACAAGCGCAAGATGCTCGCCGAAGACGGGATCGAACGCCTAAAGGAAGCGGCGGACGCGATCATCGTTATCCCGAACCAAAAACTGTTGGATAATCTCGAACGCTCCACGCCGTTGATGGAAGCGTATCGACACGCGGACGACGTGCTGTCCGCGGGCGTCCAAAGCATCTCCGACCTGATTACCAAAGGCGGCGAAATCAACCTCGACTTCGCGGACGTGCAGACCGTCATGACGAGCTCCGGCTCGGCGCTGATGGGCATCGGGACGGCGGAAGGCGAAGGCCGCGCCGTCAAAGCGGCTCGCAAGGCGATCACCTGCCACTTCCTCGAAGAGCAGTCGATCCACGGGGCGACGGGCGTTCTCGTCAACGTCTCAGCGGGGTTGGATTTCACCCTGCACGAACTCGACGACGCGATGCAGATCATCCACGAGGAAGCCTCCGAAGACGCGCAAATCCTGTTCGGACACGTCCCCGACCCCGAAATGGAGGGCAAGGTGTCCGTCACGGTGATTGCGACCGGCTTCGACCGCCGCGTCATCGAGCACCGCGCCGCCGCCGCGTCCGGCAAGGAACGGCAGGACTCGAACGACATGCTCGACCTGAACCGTCTGCTCCGCAGCGATTTCGACGATGGCAAGTCGCAGCCCGCCGCCGAACACGAACCGCAGCGTCCGCGCACGGCGCGAGGCACGTCGGCGCGCACGATCAACTCGCAGGTGGTGGAAGACGCGCTCGACATCCCGACGTTCCTGCGCGTCAACCCGAAGAACAAGAAGTGACGCCTGTTCCGGCTTGAACTCGATTTGCAAGGGGCTTCCGCGACGCCGTAAACTAGGGGCGACGGGAAGCCCCTTTGTTGTTGGCGACTTACAGCCGAGCGAAAGGATGCGGTCATGTCGGTCGATGTTGGCGTCGAAAAACGGGGGCGTATCCGCGTCGAGGTTTCCGGCGATATCAACATCGGCGCGCCCATCGCCCAACGACTCGTCGATATCGAATTGATGAAGAAAGTCGGTCAGATGGTGATGGCGGGAGAACCGATGCTTTTGGTCGATGGAGAGCGAATCTATTGGAAAGTGCCCTTTGTCGCCGTTCCTCCCGACGACGATCCGAACACCTATCCAATCGGAGTCCACGCGCTTGTCGATGCAATCGCGGGAACCTACACGCTGACGCAATCGGATAAAGAAGCAATTCGACATTCAGCGCGTCCGATCCTGTATCGGCTCCATCCGGGGTTGGAAGATGAGGTCAAACAGGTACACGGCGCGAACGCATGATCCGACTTGCCGTACCGCACTGCCAGCAGGAGAACGCCACGACATGCCTACCTGCAGCGGTTCGGATGGTGCTGATGTTTTGGGGTATCGAGCGCGACGAATATGACCTGCGCGAGTCGCTTCAATGGGATGGACTCGGAACCAGCGTTTATAATGTCGCGTTGCTGAATGAATCGGACATCGGTGTCACCGCAGAAACCGGAGAATCGGATGTCGAATCGCTCCGACGAACGTTGCTAGCCGGAGTCCCGGTTATTGTCGCCATCAAGACCGGATCGCTTCCAGGGTGGAACGTGAATCGACCGCACGCCATCGTCGTCATCGGGTACGACGACACGCACGTCTATTTCAACGATCCGAAGTTCCCGGATGCTCCTAAGACGGCAAGTTGGGACAACTTGATCGCCGCATGGGAGACGTTCGGGCGATTCACCGCCGTCATTCGCCGCAACGATGGATAGAGGCTGATGCGCCACGAATACCTCGACCCAAACGCCCTCGCCAGACTCGGCGGCATCGAACTCGTCGCCCGTTTGGTGGTCGAGGGGTTCATGACG
>JAQBWJ010000575.1 GCA_027625215.1 Candidatus Poribacteria bacterium | reverse complement strand
CCCGACCAAACCGTTCACCGTGATTCAGTCGCACCGCCCGTTCGTCGGGTCGGTGGTGGACGAGGAAGTCTCGCCGAGCAAGACGTATTACTACGCCGCGCGGCTGTTGAGCGACGCGGGTCGCATCAGCGACCTGTCCGAGCCGATCAAAGTGGAAATCCCGTTTTCGCCGACGGCGACGCTGCCCGACTTGGCGCAAGCGGTTGTCGCGCCGAACCCGGTGCGACGCTCTCAGGGCGAGACGTTGCGCTTCCTCAACATGCCTGAGCGGGTGAGCGTGTTCATCTACACGGTGACGGGCGAACTCGTCGCGCGGGTGGACGGGAACACGCGGACGTTTGAATGGACGCCGCCGTCCAATTTGGCGAGCGGGGTCTACCTCTACCAGATTCAGTGGGCGCCGGAAGCGGTCTCGACGGACACCCAGAATGGACCCCGCGACTTCGACACGCAACGGCGAACGGGCAAGTTCGTTCTGATGGATTGACGGCGTCGTCGGTTGAACAACTGCACATACAACGGAAATCGGGGGCGGGAACCATCTCACCCCCGATTTTGTCCTTAGTTGACCCGGAAAGAAGGAGGCGGAAAAATGCGACATGAGCTCTCGACGCTCGGCAGCCTCCTCAACGAGCGCGTCGCGCCGAGCGAACTTCACCTTAACGGGGCGGACGGCGCGGTGCGGTGCGTCGCGTGCGGACACGAGTGTCTCGTGAAGCCGGGACGGTACGGCGTCTGTCGCGTCCGCTACAACGAGGGCGGGACGCTCTACGCGCCGTACGGGTATGTCGCCGGGATTCAGTGCGACCCCATCGAGAAGAAGCCGTTTTTTCACGCCTTTCCGGGCGGACTCGCGCTCAGTTTCGGGATGCTGGGGTGCGATCTGCACTGTTCCTACTGCCAAAACTGGGTGACATCTCAGGCGTTGCGCGACCCGGTCGCCGGGACGCCGCCGCAGAACGTCTCGCCGGAACAACTTGTCGCACTGGCGAAGCGATACGGGGCAAAGGTCATCACGAGCACGTACAACGAGCCGCTCATCACGGCAGAGTGGGCGGTCGCCGTCTTCAAAGAGGCGCACAAGGCGGGGGTCGTTTGCTCGTTCGTGTCGAACGGAAACGCGACGGAAACGGTGTTGGACTACCTGCAACCGTTCGTGCGGCTCTACAAGGTCGATCTTAAGTCGTTTAACGACCGGAACTACCGCCAACTCGGAGGGCGGTTGCAGCCGATCCTCGACACGATTGAGTCGTTGGTGCGGCGGGACATTTGGGTGGAGATCGTCACACTGACGATACCCGGCTTCAACGATTCGGACGACGAACTCACCGAGATTGCGCGGTTTCTCGCGTCGATCTCGCCGGATATCCCCTGGCACGTCACCGCGTTCCACAAAGATTACAAGATGACCGATCCCGACAACACGCCGCCTGAGACGCTTTTGCGCGCGCGCGAAATCGGGAGGAAGGCGGGGTTGCGGTACGTCTATGCGGGAAACCTGCCGGGTTATGTCGGCGACGCGGAGGATACCGTCTGCCCGTCGTGCGAGGCGACGTTGGTGAAGCGACGCGGGTTCCGCGTCTTGTCGAACCGCGTCCGCGACGGGAAATGCCCCGACTGCTTCACGTCGATTGCGGGTTTTTGGAACGGTCGGTTGCAACCTGTCGAGAGGGCGGCGTAGCGGGCATGGCGCGCATCAACATCGTCTACCAGCATCTATCGCCGCGAACGGGGTATGCGTTACGCAAAGGCGGGGTCGATATCGTATGGTCGAGTTTGCCGACCCCGAACTGCGATCTGTACGCCTACGCGAGCTCGCTCAGTTACACCGCGCCCCAGGACGCTCCCCAAGTGTTGATTCAGTGGGAACCCGTGTTCGTCTTGCCGGGCGACTACACGGACGAAATCTGGGCGCATTTCGACTACATCCTCACGATGGTCAACCCGCTGTTGGAGCTCTCGCCCAAGTTTCATCGGTTTCTGCACCCCGCGTACCACTTGGGGATGCCGCCGGAACCGCTGCCGGATATCGCGTCGCTGCCCGATACGTATCCGACGGACGGCAGAGACAACGCGATCTGCATGATTCTTGGGAACAAAAACTCGATTGTGCCGGGTGAACTGTACTCGATCCGCCCGAAAATCGCGCGATGGTTTCACGATCATTCGCCGATCCGCTTCGACGCTTACGGGAAACCGCCCTTCGACCTTCCGAACTCAAAAGGGAGCGCGCCCAAAGGCGAAACGCGCGCCACGATGAGCCGATATCGCTACTGTCTCTGCTTCGAGAACGGGTACGACCCGTTCTGGTCGGACGGCTTCATGACGGAGCGGATCTTTCACAGCATCGAAACGCGCACCGTGCCGATCTACTACGGCAACTCGACCATCGAGACGGTCGTTTCTCCCGACTGCTTCATCGACTACCGCAAGTTCGACGGGTTTGCCGATCTGAACGACTATCTCGTCGGCATGACGGACGACGAGTATCGGGGCTACATCGACGCGATGGATCGGTGGGTGTTAGACGGGAATCTTGAGAAGCGGTCGATGTACGACACGTACGATCAACTGGTGGGAATCTGCTGCGAAACGTCCCCCGACACGCCGGAACAACTGTTCGGGGACGCGACGACGTGGGAGTTGGTCGCCGTTCCCGACGACGCTCGGCTCATCCCGTTGAATGAGAACGACGACGTTGAACTGCCGCCGGACGGTTCGTTCCGGTGCTATTGGACGTGGGAATATCTCGGTTCCGTGCCGCTGGAACGCTGCGAACAAGCGGTCGGCAGGGCGGCGCGCGCGTCCTTCCGAACGGCGTCGTCCGAGCAGATAAAGCGCGTGTTGTATGTCGGCATCAGCCACCTGAACGGCGCGGCTGAGGGTTTGGCGGATTACAGCGTTTACAACTACCTCGCCGCGTTGAGTTCCTACGATGAACTGACGATCTCGACGTTCGACTCCTCCGCGATGTTCCGACGGCACGGCGTTGCGGGGATGTCGGAACGCCTGCGCC
>JAQBWJ010000574.1 GCA_027625215.1 Candidatus Poribacteria bacterium | reverse complement strand
AAGAAATGGGCGTGACGCTCGGCGTGGTCTTTCAGCACCGATTCGACCCGGCGACGCGCTATCTGAAACGGCTGTTGACGGAGGACGATCTCGGCAAAGTTGCGCTGGGCAGCGTCTACGTCAAATGGTTCCGCACGGAAGATTATTACGACCCGAACTCATGGCGAGGCTCGTGGAAGACGGCAGGCGGCGGCGCGCTCATCAATCAGGCGATCCACGCGATCGACGTGCTGTTGTGGCTGATGGGCGACGTGGAGCGGCTGATGGGTTACTACGACGCGGTCGTTCACGACATCGAAGTGGAAGATACCGCCACCGCCACGCTGAGATTCATGAACGGCTCGCTCGGCGTGATCGAAGCCTCCACGACGACCTACCCTCAAGCGCCCGAACGCATCGAAATCGCCGGATCGCGCGGCACGGTCGCCATCGAAGGCGACCAGATCGTCAAGCATGAACTCGCCGGTCGCGGAGCGGATTTACCTCATTTTCCCATTGAAGATCAGCGTTTCAAAGGGAAGTCCTATTACGGTTCCAGCCACCCGCGCATCGTGGAAGACTTTGTGAACGCCCTTGTCGAGGGACGCAAGCCTTACGTCGACGGTCACGAAGGGCGCAAGGTGCTGGAAGTGATCTTTGCGATTTACGAATCGTCGCGCTCCGGCAAAGAGGTCGTTTTGCGGACGAAGGGCGGTCAATGAGCCGTCTGAAAGTGCTGGGCGTCATTCCGGCGCGCTACGAGTCGTCCCGATTTCCCGGCAAACCGCTTGCCGACATTCTCGGCAAACCGATGATTCAGCGTGTTTATGAGCGGGCGATGAAGGCGTCGTCCGTCGATGAAGTTGTCGTCGCAACGGACGACGCGCGCATCTTCGACGTGGTGGAATCGTTCGGTGGGAAAGCCTACCGCACCGGAGAGTGCGCGACAGGGACGGACCGCGTCGCCGTCACATCCAACGCATACCCCGATTTTGACATCGTGTTGAACATTCAGGGCGATGAGCCGCTCTTGGAACCCGTCATGCTCGACGGACTTGTCCACCCATTCGCGGAACACGACGAGATCGTGATGACGACGTTGGCGGAACGGATCGCCAAGCAAGCGGACTACCTCAGCCCGAACGTCGTCAAGGTAGTGATGGATCGCAGAGGGTTCGCGCTGTACTTTTCAAGAGCGTCGATGCCCGGTGGTCGTTCCGGCGCGGTGTACGACGATAACGCGCCGCTGTTACGCCACGTCGGGTTGTACGGATACCGACGCGAGTTCCTTCAAACGCTCGTCACGTTGGAGCCGACGCCGTTGGAGTCGCGCGAAGGGCTGGAACAGTTGCGGGCGATGGAGAACGGCTACCGCATCTTCGTCACGGTGACGCCCCACTCGACCATCGGCGTCGATACCCCCGAAGAGCTCGACGCCGTCGTCGCCATCCTCAAAACGCGCGGCGACGCATAAGATTCGGTTCCCTTCTCCCTTGACGGGAGAAGGGTTAGGGATGAGGGT
Organism: Candidatus Poribacteria bacterium; assembly: GCA_027625215.1. Taxonomy (GTDB): domain Bacteria; phylum Poribacteria; class WGA-4E; genus JAQBWJ01. The sequence continues at coordinate 1,516 of JAQBWJ010000574.1, read as the reverse complement.
GACGAACCACCTCAATCGTCATACCGATCCGGGTTCGTCCGCACTTCCTCGATGAAGTCCTCGACCATGCGTTCCGCGTCGTATTCCGGCTCCCAGCCCCACTCCCGACGCGCCGCCCCGTCATCAATCAACTTCATCGCGCGATCCAATATGCTCTGAATCTCCACGTTCAGTTCCCACGAAATCTGCGCGTTTGGCAAACGTTTCTTCACGGCGGATGCCAGCGCCTCTGCCGTCGGGGTCGGTGGCGCACCGTCGAGGAGGTAGTTCACCGATTTGATCGACTCGCGCGGTGCGTTCGCCAACTCAATCGTCCCGCGCGCGGCGTCTTTGTAATAGAGCAGCGGGACACGCATCTCCGGCTTCACCCAGATCGCAAACGGCTTCGCCTTCGCGCTCTCCTCAATCATCCACGACGTGTACTGCACGACACCCGGACTCCGCACGCCGGGTCCCACGACACCGGGATATCGCACCCCACGAAAATCCAACCCGTGCTTCCGCATGAACCACCGACCGAGACTCTCGCCGAACAGTTTCGTCGCGCCATAGATCAAAGGCGGACGCTGCAAGGTGTCGTCCAGAATCGTCTCCACGTCCTCGATGTCCGAGCCGAACGTGGCGATGCTGCTTGAAAAGATGACTTTCTCCACGTCGAACAGCCGCGCCGCTTCGAGGATGTAGTACGTCCCCATCACGTTCGTCTGGATCGACCCGGCGGGGTCCGCTTCCGACGGCACGGACAACATCGCCCCAAGGTGGTAGATGACGCTCGGCTTCACCTGCTTGACCGCGTGGAGGACGTGCGTGTACTGGGCGATATCGCCGCGTATCAGTTCGACGCGATCCGCGATGTCGGGGATGCGCTTTGTGTTGAGGCTCCGGCTCATCAGCGCAACGCGATCCTCGCCCGCCGCGAGCAGCATCCGCGCGATCTCGCCGCCGATAAAGCCCGTACCGCCCGTAATCAGTACCGCCATCGAGTGCCTTTCAGTCGTTCAAAATGTTGGGTCCGTACGCCGCGACACGGAGAATCGGGTAGTGCGAATCGAGCAGGCTGTGATCGCCCGTGTCGCGCACGATGCGCCAGATATCGCGCATCATGTCGCGCACTTTATCGTCGTGTGCCGGATCGTCGGCGAGGTTCGTCAGTTCGTAGGGATCGTCGGCGAGGTGGTAGAGTTCATCCCTGTCGAACCCGTTGAAGACGAACTTCCAGTCGCCCTTCCAATAGACCCGCTGCGTCAAAAGAAACCGCCCGCCCGTATATTCGGAGTACCCGGTTTGATAGTCCGACTCGTTTGCGACGGGGTCTTTCAACAACGGCGCGAACGAGCGGGAATCGGGGTGGGTGTTCGGGTCCGCTCCGGCTAAATCCAGCAAAGTCGGGCAGAGGTCGTGCAACCCGACCCGTGCGTTCGACGTATCGCCGCTCGCCACGTCCCCTCCCGCGACGATCATCGGAATGTGATAGACCTCCTCGAACCCGCTGAAGTTCTTGCAGTACATCCCGTGC
>JAQBWJ010000573.1 GCA_027625215.1 Candidatus Poribacteria bacterium | reverse complement strand
GCGATGTTGACCTACACGAAGTTGTGTCGCCGCCCGACGCATTTCCTTCGGTTCACCGGCTTCACGGTCGCTCAGTTCGATGCGCTCTACGCGGCGTTGGCTCCCAACGTGGAGGCGACTCGTCATGAACGGCTCTCCCGTCCCAATCGCCGTCGCGCTATCGGCGGAGGCGCACGGTATACGCTGAGCCTGCCGGATCGCCTGCTGATGACGCTCTGCTACCACCGCCTTTATGTGACCCAAGCGATGTTGGGATACCTGTTCAACTTGGACGAGAGCAACATCTGCCGCAATCTCCAGGAACTTCGTCCACTCCTCCGGGACGCGCTGCCGACGCCGGAGCGGGTTCTCTCGCGCATTCTGGAAACCGCCAAACGCATCGGCACGCCCGAAGAGCTGTTCGAGAAGTTCCCCGAATTGAAGACCATCGTCGATGCGACCGAGCAACCGATCCCTCGCCCGAAGAATCGCAAAAAACGAGACGCTCACTATTCGGGACGGCGTAAACGCACCACCAAGAAGCGCCAACTGACGACCACCGCATCGGGACTCATCGTCGATCAATCGCCCGCCGTGCCGGGTCGCCAACACGATTTCACCCTGTTCAAAGAGTATTACGAGAGATCGCCGTCGCTCAAGCCGCTCTACGAGATGTCGATCAATTATGTCGACAGCGGCTATCAGGGAATCGAAGACTTCCTGCCCGACTGTCGGATTCGCCTGATTCACCGTGCGCGACGCAACCGCCCGTTGAACACGTATCAGAAGAAGATCAACTCACTTCGTTCCTCCACACGCATCAAGGTCGAACACACGATCAGCCGCGTCAAGAAATACCGGATCGCCGCCGAGCCGTATCGCGGAAAGGAAGACGCCTATGACGACCACATGACGATCGTCGCCGGACTAGTCAATCAACGCCAACTCGACAGGCTGAATCTGGCGATCTGAACGAATCAACCTGACAAGCGTCAAAACGCTTGTCACCGAAAACGAACGGACTTATCACGCAATCGGTCTTTTATGTAACGACATCTCCAACCTGCGCGAATTGGGATGCCGTTGTGAAACGAAGATTTGAAACGGTATAGTGCTCCGCACGGTTCTCATCGCGCGAACTTGCAAGAGGAGTACAGGCATGTTACGGACGCAAACGGTACGGGCAGTGTGTGTCGGCGCGTTCATCGTCGCGGCGAGTCACGTTTCGGCGGCGTTGAATGCGGACGATCTCGTCGCGGCGTGGTTGTTTGAAGAAGGCAGCGGCAAGACGGCGGTCGACGCCACCGGCAACGGGCACGACGGCGCGTTGGTCGGCAACGTCGAATGGGCGGCGGGGAAGAACGGCGGCGGCGTCATGTTTCCCGGCGCGGGCGGCACGCGCGTCGAAGTCCCGCACGCGGCGTCGCTGTTGTTGGGTGAATGGACGATTGTCGCGTGGGCGAAACTGCAACCGCCTCCCGGCGGCGACTGGGCGGTCATCGTCGTGAAAGACCCGGCGAATGGCGTGCAACACTACTCGCTCGATTTGGACGGCGGCGGTCGCGCCTTCGCCGAAGTGACCGCTGGCGGCAACTGGAGCGACTGCGGCACCATCTCAAACGCCTACGACAACGTGTGGCATCATCTCGCCGCCAGTTTCGACGGCTCGACGCTGCGCGTCTTCTTCGACGGCAAAATGGAAAAAGAACAGAACTTCGCCCAACCCGACACGAACACCGCGCCCGTCGCCATCGGCGGGCGGATGGACAACTCACAACCGTTGTTGGGCGCGCTGGACGACGTGGGCATCTTCGGCGTCGCGCTTCCTGAAGCCGACATCGCCGCGTTGATGAATTCCGGTTTTGAAGAGCTCCTGTCCGTCGAATCAACGGGGAAACTCGCAACGTCGTGGGCGTCGCTTAAACGTCCGACCGACCCGCCCGCGCGATGAACGACGCTTCGCCCGGGTCGTTTGGGGCAGAGATTGGGGTGACGCGCCGCTCGCTCGCCGTCGGAGCGCTCTTCGTGGCGATGTTGAGCCTCGTCACCCCGTACAACAACCACTACGTCGTCTCGCCCGCCTACCCGTCCGGCAACCACCTGCCGCTTGGACCTCTGTTCCTGCTGACCGCGACGATCCTGATGTTCAACGGCGTTCTGCGCCGACTCGTTCCCCGATGGCGGCTGCGTCGCGCGGAGTTGGCGGTCGTGTGGTGCATGATGGGCGTGACGGTGGCGATCCCGTCGAAGGCGTTCACGGAATACCTCATCCCCCAACTCGTCGCGGCGCGTTACATGGCGACGCCGGAAAACCAATGGGTTGAACTGTTTCACGCGCACCTGAGCGAATGGGTCGTCCCGACCGACCCGCGCGCGATCACCGGCTTCTACGAGGGCGAGTCCGCCGTCCCGTTCGCCGCGTGGGTCAAACCGTTGGCGATGTGGGGCGCGTACGCCCTCGCCCTCTACGCGGCGATGTACTGCTTCTCCGTCCTGATGCGCCGTCAGTGGGTGGAACGGGAGCACCTCGCGTTCCCGCTCGCCCAACTGCCGATGGAACTCATCACGCCTGACCACGAACAGGGCGTCGGCGCATTCTTCCGCAACCGGACGATGTGGATCGGGTTCGCTCTCGCCGCGACGATCCACCTGCTGAACGGGGCGAACACCTACCTCCCGACGATCCCGCGTCTCCCGACCGACTTCGCGCTCGACCGCTTTCTCACCGAACGCCCCTGGTCGGCTCTCCGACCGTTTCCGTTGACGTTTCAGCCGTCCGTCATCGGCGTGACCTACCTGTTGACGCTGCAAGTGTCGTTCAGCGTCTGGTTTTTCTATCTTCTCTATAAGAGCGAAGTGCTTGTCGGGACGATGCTCGGTTTTCGGATGACATCGAGTCCCGGCGAGTTCGGTTACACGCGCCATTTTGCGTCGCATCTCGACATGGGCGCGTTCGCCGTGTTGACCGCCTACCTGCTGTGGAAGGCGCGACGGCATCTGTCCACCGTCGCGCGACGTGGCGACGACGACCGCGAGCCG